>JBDXCV010000010.1 GCA_039980135.1 Alphaproteobacteria bacterium | reverse complement strand
GATCGAGGCAACGCCGCCATCGTCGTCGGTCACCGTGCCGGTCACCGCGTAGGTGTCCGACGGGGTCGCCGTCGGGTTGTCGTCGAGATACTGATGATCGACCGAGAACTCCCGCGTCGTCGGGTTCCACGTCACCAGATCACCGCCGATGTCGGCGCCGCTCAGCCCTGATGTACCCAGCGCAATGCTGCTCGTCTCGCCGTTGCCCCAGTCCAGGTCCAGCGTGAACGTGTCCTGCGTGCCCGGATCGACAATCGTGCCCGAAAGGGTCGCGTAGTCGTCCTCGTCAATCGAAGACGTCAGCGCGATGCCCGTCACCTCGGGGGCGACGTTGTCGACCTGCACGGTCGTCGAGGCGCTGTCCACGCCGCCGTCATCGTCTTCAACCGACACGTCGATCGTGTAGGTATCCGAAAGTGTCGCCGTCGGGTCATCGTCGAGATACTGATGGGTCGCGGAGAAGGTCTGTGAGCCCGTCGCGCTGGCCGGCAGCGTGATCGTCTCGATGTTCCCGTCACCCCAGTCGATGTCCACCCTGAAGGTATCGGCAGTACCCGGGTCGGCCACAGTTGCTGTCAGGGTCGCGACGCCGTCTTCGACAATCGAATCGACCGCACCCAGAGTCACCGTCGGAGCGACGTTGCCAATGGTCGCCGTCAGCGTATCGGAATCGCTGCCACCATCATCATCCGTGACTGTCACCGTGACGTCATATTCGCCATTGTCGGCATAGACATGGTTGCCGGTGACAGTCCCCGAACCGCCCGGCGTACCGGTGACCGTGCCCGTCGTGACCGTGCCATCGCCCCAGTCGATCGTCGCCGTGTGGGTATCGTTGACGCCCACATCCGTGAAGTCCTTGGTCACGGTCACAGCCGTGCCTTCGTCGCCGGTCACGGAATCGATGCTGAATGTCGAATAGGTGACGTTGCCCTGGGAGAAGTTATAGAAGCCGAGGCTGCCGGCCGGGAATGGCCCGCCGCCGAAATCGGCAGAATCGATGTCGATCTCCAGGGTGCCGTTGACGAAAATCTGGAGATTGTCGGGGGTGTAGCTGAACGTGAACTCGTTGGTGGCGAGGTCGCTCCAGCCGGTCGAACCGAGCGTCGTGCCTTCGGCGAGTTCGGTCACCGCACCGCTGTGACCCCAGAAATCCTGATTGTTGGTCGTCAGGCCGTTGACGCGGGATACCGCGAGGCCTGCCTCGCCGAGCTGGGATCCAAAGAATTGGTTACCCTGCTTCCAGTCGATCAAGAGGAAGTCTGAAGCCGAGTTTGTCGTCAGGTCGCCGGCATCGAAGCCCAGCACAAAACCGATGAAATCGTCGTCACCGGTGGTGTTGACCGTGATCTTGCCCTGGAAGTCGCCCGCGAACGGTACATCGCTGTAATAGACAGTCGGGTTACCATTGATCGACTGGTTAACCGTCTCCCCGCCGGCTGACACGGTCCAGTTACCGGCACCGGCATTGAAATCCTCTTGCGACCAGGTCCCGAGATCGACCGCGCCATCTTCAATAACCGGGGCGACATTGTTGACCTGGATGGTCGTCGAATCCGTATCCGTGCCCCCGCGCGAATCGCTGACCCGGACATTCACGGTCGAGAGGTCGAATGGCGTCGCGGTCGGGTCGTCATCGGCGAACGGAATCGTCAGGACGCCGGTCGAATTCGACACGTCGTATGTGCCATCATTGTCGATGTCAAACTCGTAGGTGAGGCCACCCGTGGTCGCGTCGGGATCGGATGCGACGACCGTCACGGTCGCCGAATCGCCCTCGTCCACCGGCCCACTGTTGGTGACGCTGCTGATGATCGGCGAGATGTTCGGCGGTTGGCCGACATTGACGAGACCGCCGTCTACACCCGCCGTGAAATCGAAAAAGTTGTCGCCCGGGTCAACATCCGAAAGCTGGAAGGCGACGGCCCCGCCGGAAAGGGAACTGAAAAAGTTCGACAGGGTCGTCGCATCATTCGAATAGAACCAGCCGGTATCGAGCGTGTTGTTTCCGAACCCGGTGCCACTGGAAATCAGGGTCAGCCCGTCCGCAGACGTCCGGTTCGTCGCCACGTCACTGAAGTCGCCGAAATTCACGCCGTTCAGGAGCAGGTCATTCTGGCCGTCGTCAAAATTGCCCGGCGCCGTATCGCCATCAAGGACTGTAATACGTATCGCCACCTCGGAAAGACCGCCGCCGAGCGCGTTGAGTATGGTGGCGTCGAATCCGGACTGGGTGCCGATCGTCCCGGGTGATCCGGAGAAGAAGCCCTCGAAAAGACTGCTGGCAGAGAGCTGACTGACAACGCGCGCGCCGTTGAGGCCGATCATGTCCAGGACAATGCCGCCGATTTCGGTGACGCCTGCCGGTACTGCGCCACCGCTGGTCGGAGATGTGGTTGTCAATGTTGTCATGATGTGCCCCCCCCAGGACGAATTCGAATCTCGTCCGCTATGCGGCCAACCGCACGCGCAACAGCGATTCTTTATTAACAATTTACTAATATTGACGTGCGGGGGTACCGTCAATTATTTCGGGGGATATTAACCAAACAAAATAAACAATATACACCTCTTAATGGTTGTTTTTTGGCATACATTACCCTTTAAAGTTGTATTTCACTAGGATGTTTATCTTTTTTATTCAAGGAATTACAGCCCAACACACATATTTCACTGAATGTATATTGTCCGAGGACGCAAATTGTCGATTGAATTGCGCATCGATCAATGGGCCGTCAGCATGGGGTGTCATGCCCAGAAAGGCCCGAGTCAGGCCATCGCCCGGGCAAACGACCCCAACGCATGGTTCGCCGGCAAAGCGGGCGAGATCAATTGTCATCGAGTGGACCGGCGGCATGCCCAAACGCAGGGCCGCCATACCGGGCGTGGCGACGCCATATTCGAGATACAGCGCAAACCGTTGTCCCGAACAAAAAACAGCACGCGAAACCCGTCGCCCACGTTCATCAAAGACGAACGCATCGACGGGGCGTGCTGTTGATCCAGATCTGGCCATGGTCACGGCCGGAACTGGAAAATGGTCCGGAGAACGGACCGGGCCTAAGCCCGGTCCCTCCGGAACATCAGATACTTAGGCGGCCGACAGATCGACGGCCTTCGGGCCGCGCTGGTCGTCCTGAACCTGGAAGTTAACCTTCTGACCCTCGGTCAGGGTTCCCATTCCGGCCTGCTCAACAGCGGTCACGTGAACGAACACGTCCTTGCCGCCATCGTCGGGTGCAATGAAACCAAAACCACGGGTGGTGTTGAAGAACTTTACGGTACCTGTAGGCATTTGTACTTTTCCAATCGTCGTAAATCACGCAAACACCATGTCTGCGAGTTGAGACCAGCTTCGCCTGCTTATCCGGAGGTCGTATCGCCGCAACAGAATTGCGGAATTCGGCTCGCTCGAAGTCAGAGAGCAGATTTCATTGCGCGGAAGATGGGCCGGATCGGCCCCGTTGGCAAGTAATCTCTTGTTTCACTTCGTTGAATTATGGGCCAAAGCCCGGAATTCGCGGCGTTTCGGTACGCTTGTATGGATCCCGCGTGGAGATTTACGCGTCTTGCGCCAGCCCTTTTCGCCAAAAATCAGGCCGCGCGGCTGGCCTTCTTGCGCTCATGCTCCTTGAGGAACCGCTTGCGGATCCGGATCGATTCCGGCGTCACCTCGACCAGTTCGTCATCGTCGATGAATTCGAGTGCATATTCCAGCGTCACCTTGACCGGTGTCGTGAGGACGAGGTTCTCGTCGGTGCCGGCGGCGCGAATGTTGGTCAGTTGCTTGGCCTTGAGCGGGTTGACCATCAGGTCATTGGCCCGCGCGTGAATGCCGATCACCATGCCTTCATAAACCTGCGCACCATGGCCGAGCATGAGCTGGCCGCGTTCCTGCAGGTTGAACAGCGCGTAGGCGCGCGCCATCCCGGTATCCGTGGCAACCAGCACACCGCGCTGGCGCTGGGCGAGTTCGCCCGCGACGCGAGGACCGTAGTGATCGAAGGCGTGATACATCAGCCCGCTGCCGGATGTCTGGGTCAGGAACGTCGAGCGGATGCCGATCAGGCCGCGGGTCGGCACCAGATAGTCGAGCCGCACACGGCCGTTGCCGTCGGGCGCCATGTTCTTGAGCTCGGCCTTGCGGGTGCCGAGCAGTTCCATCACCGCGCCCTGATGCTCTTCCTCGATATCGACGGTCAGGGTCTCCCACGGCTCATGGACCACCCCATCGACCATATGGGTGATGACCTCGGGCCGTGAAATCGCCAATTCGTAGCCCTCGCGGCGCATATTCTCGATCAGGATCGACAGATGCAGCTCGCCGCGCCCCGACACCTTGAAGCGATCGGCGCTGTCGGTATCCTCGACGCGAAGCGCCACATTGTGGAGCAGCTCTTCCTGCAGGCGGTCGCGGATGTTGCGGCTGGTGACATACTTCCCGTCCTGTCCAGCGAAGGGAGAATCATTCACCTGGAATGTCATCGAGATCGTCGGCTGGTCCACACTCAGGGGCGGCAACGCCTCGACCGTTTCGGTGTCGCAGAGCGTGTCGGAAATATTCAGCTTGTCGAGGCCGGAAAAAGCGATGATATCGCCGGCCGACGCCTCTTCATGCTCGACCCGATCGAGCCCATGAAAACCGAGCACCTGAAGCAATTTCCCCTGTCGTTGCGCGCCGTCCGCACCGACGACCGTGACTGTCGCGTTGCGGCGGACATGGCCGCGCGCGATGCGCCCGATCCCGATCACGCCCACATAGGATGAATAGTCGAGTGCCGAGACCTGGAGCTGAAACGGCCCGTCCCGGTCGACCGCCGGCGGGTCCACCTGTTCGACGATGGTCTGAAACAGGATATTCATGTCGTCACCGCGGACATCCGACGCCTCGGACGCCCAGCCTTCAATCGCCGAGGCGAACACGGTGGTGAAATCGAGCTGCTCGTCGGTGGCGCCGAGCCGGTCAAACAGATCGAATGTCTGGTCGACGGCCCAGTCGGGCCGTGCGCCGGTGCGGTCGACCTTGTTGACGACGACCACCGGCTTCAGGCCCGCTTCGAGCGCCTTGCGGGTGACGAAGGCCGTCTGCGGCATCGGTCCCTCGACGGCATCGACCAGCAACAGCACCGAATCCACCATCGACAGCACGCGTTCGACCCCGCCGCCGAAATCGGCATGGCCCGGGGTGTCGACGATGTTGATGCGCCAGCCGTCCCAGTCGATGGCCGTGTTCTTCGACAGGATGGTAATGCCGCGCTCGCGCTCGAGATCGTTGGAATCCATCACCCGCTCGCGCGCCACCGCGTCACCATGGGTGACGATGGTGCCGGACTGGCGGAGCAACTGATCGACAAGCGTCGTCTTGCCATGATCGACATGGGCGACGATCGCGATATTGCGAATTTTCTCTGCGGAAGCGGACATCTGGATAAACCCAAAAAAAGCGCCGCCATCGAGGGCGGCCGGACAATATGGGCACGCGTTAGCACGAAAACCCGGTTCGTGGCGAGAAACTTTGCTGCAACTGCGAAGAAACGGCCAAAACGGCCCGGTCAGCCAGGGCTGCTCAACCGGTATTGCGGGACCGAATATCCTCGACCGCCATCAGGATCGCCTCCGGCGTGGCCGGCGCATCCAGTTTCGGCAGCAGGCGGTGATCAGCGATGCGCGAGACCGCATCGCGGATCGCCAGCCAGACCGAAATTGCCAGCATCAGCGGCGGCTCCCCGACGGCCTTGGAATGGAACACCGTCGGCACCCGGTTCGGCGCGTCTTCGAGAATATGGACGTTGAACACGGGCGGCACATCGCGACTTCCGGGAATCTTGTAGGTCGACGGCCCATGCGTGAGCAGCTGGCCCTTGTCGTTCCAGACCAGTTCCTCGGACGTCAGCCAGCCCTGCCCCTGCACGAAGGCACCCTCGATCTGGCCGATGTCGATCGCCGGGTTCAGGGAGTTGCCGCAATCCTGCAGCATGTCGGCCCGCAGCACCCGGCTCTCCCCGGTCAGGGTATCGATCACAACCTCGGTGATCGCGGCCCCATAAGTGAAATAATAGAACGGATTGCCGATCAGGGACTTGGCATCCCAGTGCAGGCCCGGCGTTGAATAGAAGCCGGCGGCGGAAAGCTGGATACGGCGATTATACGTCTCTTCCGCCAACTCCCCGAAGGACAGGCTTTCGTTGCCGGCATAGACACGGTTCTGGCGGAAGTCGATCTGGTCGGCGTCGGTATCGAAAATTTCCGCCGCGACGCCGGTCATCCGTTCCTTGATCGTGTTCGCGGCATTGAATGCCGCCATGCCGTTGAGATCGGATCCGGACGAGGCCGCCGTCGCCGACGTGTTGGGCACCTTGTCCGTGCGGGTCGCGGAAATCTTGATGTTGTCGAGGTCAATCTGGAACACCGACGCGACGACCTGCGCCACCTTGGTGAACAGCCCCTGCCCCATCTCGGTGCCGCCATGGTTCAGATGGACGCTGCCGTCGGCATAGACATGCACCAGCGCGCCGGCCTGGTTCAGCTTGGGTGTGTTGAACGAGATACCGAACTTCACCGGCATCAGGGCGAGGCCCTTCTTCAGGGTCGTATGGCTCGCATTGAAATCATCGACCGCCTTCGACATGCCGTCGAAATCGACCTCCGCCCGCAGCCGATCGACCAGCGGCACGATGATGTTGTCCTTCACCGTCTGCTGGTACGGCGTCACATTGCGGTCGTCGGTGCCGTAGTAGTTGATCGCCCGCACCTCATCGAGGGTCATCCCGAGTTCGCGCGCGACATGCTCCAGCATCGTCTCGATCACGATCATCCCCTGGGGGCCGCCGAAACCGCGGAACGCGGTATTCGACACCGTGTTGGTCTTGCAGGGATAGCCGCTCAGGCGGGCGTTCGGCAGGTAATAGCAATTGTCCGCATGGCACAGCGCACGGGCGAGCACGCCGGGGCTGAGGTCTGCCACATTGCCCGAACGCATCCCCATCAGGATATCGACGCCTTCGATCCGGCCCGTCTCGTCGAACCCGGCCTCGTAGCGGTACAGGAAGTCATGACGCTTGCCGGTGACGATCATGTCGTCGTCGCGGCGCAAGCGGAGCTTGGCGGGACGGCCGGTGATGTCCGCCATGAGCGCGGCGATGGCGGCGATGATCGTGGGCTGGCTTTCCTTGCCGCCGAAACCGCCACCCATACGACGCACCTCGACCGTCACGGCGTTCGTCTGAACACCCAGCGTGTGCGCCACCCCGTGCTGGACCTCGCTCGGGTGCTGGGTCGAGCTGTAGATATCGAGGTCACCATCGTCACGGGGCACCGCCAGCGCAATGTTGCTCTCGAGATAGAAATGATCCTGGCCGCCGCAGCGCAGCTCGCCCTTGATCCGCCGGGGTGCGGCCGCAATCGCCGCATCGGGATCGCCATAGGTCATGATTTGCGGCGGATAGGTATATTGCTCGCGTTCCAGCGCGTCCTCGATATCGAGGACCGGCGTCAGCTCTTCATACTCGACCACCACTTTTGCGGCGGCCGCGCGCGCCTGGTCATAGGTGTCCGCCGCCACGGCCACGACCGGCGCGCCGGCATAATCCGCGATGCCGTCGGCCAGTACCGGCTCACCCTCGAAGATGGGCCCGATGTCATTGTGCCCCGGAATATCGGCAGCGGTCGCGATGCCGCGCACACCGTCCATGTTCCGCGCAGCCGACACATCGACCGAGACAATACGGGCATGGGCGTGTGGCGATGTGACCAGCACGATCTCCTGGGTACCGGGCAGGAGCGGCATATCGTCGATGTAACGCGCCAGTCCCGACACATGCCCACGGGCGCTGTCATGACGAACGCTGCTATGAACCGCGCCCCGAATATCGCCGTCTGCGTTCATAACGTGGTCACCTCGATATCTTCGGCGCCTTCGAGATCGCGATGCAGGCGCACAAACAGGTTTGCGGCGACACGCACCCGATAATCCGCGGTCGCCCGGTGATCGTCGATCGGCTGGAAATCTTCACCCACCGCCGCACCGGCGCGCGCGGCAGCTTCCTCGGACCATGGCTGCCCGACAAGCGCGGCCTCGCACCGGGGTGCACGCTTCGGTGTTGCCGCCATGCCGCCAAACGCAATGCGCGCCTCGGTGACGATGCCGCCGGAGATGGTCAGCCGGAACGCGCCGACGACAGCGGAGATATCCTGATCGTAGCGTTTGGAAACCTTGTAGCTGCGGAAGACCTGATCAGCCCCCAGCTTCGGGATGGTAAGCGATGCAATAACCTCGTCCTTGGCCAGATCGGTCTTGCGGTAATCGAGGAAGAAATCCTCGAGTGATATTTCGCGATCCCCGTTCGGACCCTGCAGGGTGAGGCTGGTATCGAGCGCGATCAGGCAGGGCGGCGTATCGCCGATGGGCGAGGCGTTGCCGATGTTCCCGCCGAAGGTTCCCACATTCCTGATCTGTCGCGATCCGATCCGGTGGATCAGCACCGCGAAGGACGGATACAGGTCCTCGATCCGTGCCATGGCCTCGGAATAGGTAACAGCCGCACCCAGGGTGATGGCGGCATCGTCTTCGTCGATAAGTTTCAGTTCAGCGACATTCTGGGTGAAGATCGTGACAGGAAACCTCTTGCGATCCTTGGCGAAGCTGAGACCCAAATCCGTTCCGCCCGACAGCAGCGGGGCGTCGGGATGCTCAACCCGTGCCGCCACGAGCGCCTCCAGGCTTTTCGGCGCCACAAATGACTGTCCCCGCGCCTCATAGAGTTCGCCGGCCTCGGGTTCCGGCGCCGTCGTGATCGCCGGGTCTTCGACTTTTCCCGACGCCGCGGCATGGGCGGCGGCGACGATCGACCGGTAGCCCGTGCACCGGCATAGATTGCCGGCCAGGGCATCGTGAACAACTTCATCCGAGACGCGTTCGCCCGAGTGGCGCAACGCGTGCAGCGCCATGACGAAACCCGGCGTACAGAAGCCGCACTGGGTACCGTCCTCGTCGACGATCGCCGCCTGAACCGCCTCCAGTTCGCCGCCCTTGTCCGACAGGCCTTCCACCGTGGCGAGGCGCGTGCCGTCCAGTTGGCCCATGGTCAGAAGGCAGGAATTCACCGCCTCGACCCTGTCGGCGCCATTGCGCACCATGACAATCGAGCAGGCGCCGCAGTCACCTTCCGCGCAGCCCTCCTTTGTGCCCGTGAGGCCCGCATCCTCGCGCAGATATTCCAGCACCGTGCGGGTCGGAGAGACCGATGTCTCCGTGCGCGCTTCGCCGTTCAGTATAAAATTGATCGCCACTTTCGACCTCAGTTTCGCACTGATTCCGCCGGTGACTCCTCGTCACGAACGGAACAAACAAGTCAGATTATCGCGCACGCAACCAGATGGCGACCCCGGTGAGATAAATGCACCAACACTGGCCCAAACCGGGGCGCGTGATACCATGGGACAGCCAGTCAATAGTGCCCGCGCGCAAATACAGGCGCGGCGCCTTCAGAGGACAGACCGGGTATGGACGCCGATACGGATCACGAAAGCTTCATGCGGGCGGCCATCGCCCTGTCGCAAAAGAATGTCGACACCGGCACCGGCGGCCCCTTCGGCGCCGTGATCGTGCGCGACGGCGAGATCATCGGCGAAGGCACCAATCAGGTCACGAGTTCGAACGATCCGACCGCGCATGCGGAAGTCGTCGCCATCCGGCAGGCCTGCGAACGGTTGGGAACATTCAACCTTGAGGGCTGCGTCGTTTACACGAGCTGCGAGCCCTGCCCCATGTGCCTGAGCGCCATCTACTGGGCCCGCCTCGACCGGATTTTCTACGGCAACACCAAGACCGACGCTGCAAAAATCGATTTCGACGACGATTTTCTCTACCGCGAAATTCCCAAGCCGATCAGCGATCGCAGCATCCCCACCGAACAGCTGCTGCACGACGAGTCCATCGCGGCGTTCGACGCCTGGGCGAAGTCCGAGATCAAGATTCCGTACTAGACGGGTTATTTATCCAGGTTGACCGGCGGGTGGACACTCTTGCGTCCGGACTCGCGGAGTTCTTCCTCGTCCCAGAAGCCTATCTGGATGCCCGGCGGCTCGCCACCGGCGGCCATGCGTTCGATCTGTTGTGGTGCACGCGTAATCCGGGTGTGGTGCCGGCGCGCCCATGCAAACAGCGCCTCATGCAGTTCCGTTCGAACAGCCTCATGCTCCGGCTCGGTACCGAGATCGACGAGCTCGTCGGGATCGCTCTCGAGGTCGAACAGCAACGGCCGGAAACCCTCGGCCAGGATGTATTTCCAGCGCCCGTCGAAAATCATCAGCAGACGGGCATCAGCCTGATCGATTTCGAGCTCGGTGCGTGACTGACGGGTCGCATAGTCATATTCGGAGATCGCGTATTTGCGCCATTCGGTCTTGCGTCCTTCGAGAATGGGGACCAGCGAGCGGCCTTCCATGATGTGCGGCTTTGCCTCGCCACCCATCAACTCGACGAAGGTCGGGGCCAGATCGATTCCCTCGACCAGGGCATCCGACGTCGTTCCACGCGTCGCGTCGGCCTCTTCGCGCGGATCGTAGATGATCAGCGGAATGCGGGCCGAGGCGTCATGGAAGAGATCCTTTTCGCCGAGCCAGTGGTCACCCAGATAGTCGCCATGATCAGACGACATCACGACCATGGTGTCATCCATGCGCCCGCTTTCTTCCAGATAAGCGAACAGACGCCCCATCTGATCGTCGAGCTGTTTGATCAGCCCCATATAGGCCGGGATCACCCGCTCACGCACCTCGTCACGGGAGAAGGCCTTGCAGACCCGATGGTTTTGCCATGCCCTATAGACGGGGTGGTCGGTCATCCGCTCAGCGTTGGACCGCACAGGCGCGATGACGTCATCGGGCCCGTACATGTCGTGATAGGGAGGCGGCACGATATAGGGCCAGTGGGGCTTGATGTAAGAGAGGTGGCAGAGCCAGGGCGTGTCGCCCGCCTGCTCCATGAACTCGATCCCGCGGGTGGTCATATAGGGCGTTTCGGAATGCTCTTCCGGCACCCGCGCAGGCTTGTTCGAGTTCTCCATAAGCCAGCCGGACAGGAGCGCGCCATCCTCGTCCTCAGCCGAGTTGGCCCATTCCTCCCACGGATTATCACCGCCCAGCCCCTGGTCGCGCAGATACTGGTCATAGTTGGGATTGACGTCGTAGTAGCCCTCCGGGTGCATGCCGTCATCGCGCTCGAACGGCGTGAACCCGCATTCGGCCGTGTGCACGCCGATGATGGATTCCGGATCGATGCCCAGCCGCTTCATGCCTTCCGTATCCGGAATCATGTGGGTCTTGCCGACCAGCGCGCATTCCGCGCCGAGTTCGCGCAGATGATCGCCCAGGGTTGGCTCGCCGACCCGCAGGGGAAAACCGTTCCAGGTGGCGCCGTGGCTGCGCACATAGCGACCGGTGTAGAAACTCATCCGCGAAGGGCCGCAGATCGGCGACTGCACATAGGCCTTGTTGAATCGAACGCCGCGCGACGCGAGACGGTCGATATGCGGCGTCTCCAGATGGGGATGGCCGTAGCAGGACAGGTAATCCCAACGCAGCTGGTCGGCCATGATCCAGAGAACATTCTTCATTTTGCCCATAGCAATCTCCTGCGGACGGGCGTCCGCTACTCCATGAGTTTCGGCAGGAAGGTGGCGATTTCCGGCAGCCAGAAAACCAGCACCAGTGCAATTACATCCGCGACGATAAACGCCACGACACCTTTGAAAATATGCCCAAGCCTGATGTCCGGCATGACAGACCGCACGACGAAGACATTCATCCCGATCGGCGGTGTGATCAGCCCCAACTCGGTCACGAGGACCACGAGAATACCGAACCAGATCATGTCCACACCCGCCGCAAACAACGACGGCAGAAAGACAGGCACCAGCAGCAGCAGGATGCCGATGGACTCAAAGACCATTCCCATCAGGACAGCGATGAACATGACGAAGATGACGATCTGGGTGCCGGTAAGTTCGAAATCGTCGACAATATCGACGAGGTCATAGGGTAGCCCCGACAAGTTGATGAACTGGGCAAACACCAGAGCGCCGAAGATGACGATAAACAGCGTCGCCGTGGTCCGGGTCGCCTCGACCAGCGCGTCACGCCACTCCGTCAGGTTACGCAAATGGCCGCGCATGAAGGCAATCGCTGCGGCCCCCACCGCGCCGATACCCGAGGCTTCGGTCGGGGTGAATATCTTGCCGTAGATTCCGCCGAGCACCAGCACAAACAGTGCCAGCACCGGCCAGACGGCGCGTTGTGCCCGTCGCGCCTCTTCCGGATCGAGGGGTTCGCCCGCCGGACCCGCTTCGGGGTTCAACCGCACGACAACCGCGACGGCCCCCATGAACAGCGCGACAAGAAGGATGCCCGGCAGAACTCCGGCGATGAACAGCTTGCCGATGTCCTGCTCGGCAACGATGCCGAAGATCACCAGCGGGACCGATGGCGGAATCATGATGCCCAATGTGCCACCTGCGGCAATCGTCCCGGACGACAGGCTGTCGTGATAGCGGTATCTGCGCATTGGCCCCATGGCCACGCGGGTCATGGTCGCCGCTGTGGCGACAGACGACCCCGACACCGCCGAGAAGCCGGCACAGGCGACGACCGTCGAGAGCGCGAGTCCGCCACGAAAACGCCCGAGCCCGGAATAGGCTGCCGTGTAGAGGTCTTTCGAAAGGTCCGCCCGGTAGATGAATACGCCCATCAGGATGAACAACGGGATGACGCTCAGATTGTAGGACATCGCGTCGTCCATGATCTGCTGACCCGTCATGGACAGGGCCGGCGACCAGCCACGCTCGAGCGCGAACCCGACGAGCCCGACAAGCAGGGTCGCGAAACCGACGCGGAACCCGAAGAAACACAGAAGCAGAAGTATGCCGAAGCCGATTAACGCGGTGCTCACAGCGGATCTCCGTGCTCGCCACGCCACTCCGGGTCGCCCTGCAGAAACAAGCCGAGTATCTGGACGATCAGACTGATCACGGAGAGCCCGGCAACCGTCCCGGCGACCACCACCAGCGGCCACTCAAGCACGACGGTGAAGCTACCGATTTCATGGGCCTCTATGGCGAAGATCGTCAGCTGCCAGGCGATGATCGACATGACGCCGACGGAGAATGTCTGGACGAGAATCGGTTGCAGGCGGGGAAACCGCTTCAGCAGCCACGGCTCGAAAAGTTCGACCGTGATGTGGCTGTCATGGGCGTTGATCAGGCTCAGCCCGCCGAAGATCGTCATGGCGAGCAGAAACTGGATCATTTCCGCCGCGCCAAAGATCGGCGCGGTGAAGACGTAACGTCCGATGACGTCGACGAAGGTCAACGCCATCATGATGAACAAGAGGGTGGCCGAAAAAGCCTCCAGAACCGAGAGGATACGCGGCAACACGGCGCGCGCGACGGACTGCATGGCGTACCCTCCCCGATTCAGGATGTCGTCCCGGGCTTCAGCCTAGAGCTTCGATAACTCATTGACGCGGCTGACGTAGAAATCATAGGCAGCCTGACCGTCGATGCCCTTGTCCGTGGCTTTCTTGATCCAGCCCGCGGTTAGAAACTTCGACTGCTCCGTCAACGCCGCCTCGAATGCCGGGTCGGCGTCATGAATCGAAATGTTCCACTCGTTTCTGAACTTTTCGAGTGCCGCCTTGTCACCGTCGACCCAGAACTGGGCCGCCATGCGACCGAACTTCGGACCGCTGACCGCCGTGATGGCCGCCTGGTCTTCCGGCGAAATCTCGGCCCATTTCTTCTCGTTGATCACGAAGGAGAAGCTGGTCGAGTAGATACGGGTTTTGAACTGGGTCATCGACTTGGTGTACGGCCCGAGCTGGAACGCGGCGATCGACACCGGGCTGAGCCCGATATGACCGTCCACCACGCCACGCGAGATGACCTCGTTGGCCTGCACGGCCGGACCGGCCACAACACCGACACCAACCTTCTTCATCAGGTTCGCAACCGTGCCGGGCAGCGCCCAGATCTTGCGCGACTTGAGGTCGTCGATCGAATTGATCGGCGTGTCGTTCTGGCTGTAGACCTCGGCGGGCGTGATCACCCACATCGACAAGGCATGAACACCCTTATACTCGTCCGGGAAGTACTTCTGGTAGGTCTCCCAAAGCGCCTGCGACATGGCCGGCGCATCGGCGCTCGCCACGAACGGGTTCATCGCGACCAGCGGGCCCGTCACGCGGTTGGCGACGAAGCCATTGAACTGGACCGCGGCATCGGCGATGCCCTTCTCGACCGAGCCCCACTGCTCCGGCGGTGACGCCAGGGACTTCGGCGGAATCTGTATCGACACGCGACCGTCCGTCGCTTCCTCGACCCATTCGCCCCAGGTCGGCAGCACCTTGGTGCACATATAGTGCTGCGGTGCCCAGAAGCAGTTGGTCAGAATACGGGTTTTCGCGTGCGCTTGTCCGGGCAGCGATATCATCGCGGCGACCACAGCGGATGCGAATGCAAGGTTAAGTACAATACGCATTGTCATCTCCCTTTGTTATTCATGGGACCGGTATTCCCGGCCTCTGTTGCTGACAGGTTATCCCAGACACAAATTATTGAAAAATCATGATAGATCATGTCATCATATCAATCAGATATGTCTATTGATCCCAAGCATCTCATTCAACTGACTGAAATTCTCGACTGCGGGTCCTTTACCCTGGCTGCCGAACGACTGAACACCAGCCAGCCGGCGCTCAGCCGCATGGCCAGCGCACTTGAGGTGCGAATCGGTGCACCGATCTTTGCCTCACGGCGTAATCCGGTCACGCCGACGGCCCTCGGGACGGAACTTGCCAGCTACGGACGCTCGATCCGTGCCGCGACCAATCAGATATCCGAACTGGCCGAGCGTGTGGCGGCAGGTGAACAGGGCGAACTGCGCATCGGCGCACCACCATTTCACAGCCACCGGGTGGCATCGAGCTTCATTGCATCCTGGCTGCAGCGTTTCCCCGAAATCAGGATCGTGCTGCAAAACGGGTACGCGCCCGCACTCCTGACCCAGCTGGTGGAAGGCAATCTCGACCTGATCATGGCGCCGGTCGATGTCATCGAGGGCATCCCGAACCTGATCGTCGAGCGGCTAACCCGCGGCGAGAATGTGATCGTGGGGCGGATCGGGCACCCGCTGCTCGACGTCCCGCACATCACCCCGCAATTGCTGTCACAGGCGCGCTGGATCACCCATGCCCGCGACAGCCTGCTGAACCGCGACACGCGTCTCGCCCTCACCGCCGTCGGCGTGGACTACATCGATCTGCCCGCGTTCGAAAGCAATTCGGCCAGCGCCATGCATGCGGTGATGGAAAACTCCGATATGCTCACCGTGCTGCCCGACCTGATTGCGGGGAACCTGGTGGAATCTGGCGGCTATGCGATTCTGCCGTTTCGCCTGCCTGGGCCGTACCGCCCGTTTGGCTACATCACCCACGAGGCCCGGCAGACCCCGGCACTGACGGCGTTCTGCGAAGGGCTGGCGGTCGATATCGCGAAAGACTATGCCCGGGCCCAACAAATCTGCGAGCAGGCGCTCGGTGCGTAGGCAGCGACTACTCCCACCAGTGGAGCGCATCCTGTCCCGCGCCCTGCAGGCCGTTGGGGCCGCCACCGCCGGTCCGCAGATACATCTTCTTGTCGTGTCCTGCACCGTATTTGCCGTTCAGCGCATCGACCAGCCAGTCGTGACACATCATGTGATGATCGTGGCGCGGCTGCGCTTCTCCGAACATGCGCGCCTGATGGTAGGTGTCCTCGTAGACCCACAATTCCTTGGGCGCGTTGATCTTGTCGTAGAAATCGTAGACCAGCTCGACCGGGCTGCGGGAATCATACTCGCCGACCGTCATCAGGACCGGACATTTGATGTCGGCCTCGCGGCCCTCAACGGTCATCTGTTTGACCCAGCCGTCGAGTTCTTCCTCGCTCGAGGCGCCCATCAGGTAGCCGAACAGTTGCTTGTAGCGCGGCGAGAAGGTGTCGAGGATGAAGTACTTGTCGAGCGCGGACGTCCATGGGGCCGCCACCGCCTTGATCAGCGGATGGCCCGAGGCCGCAACCTCCAGACCCCAATGGGCCCCCATTGAGAGCGCGTAGACAACGATCTTCTCGGCATCGACCTCTTCGCGTTCGGCCATGTGCTCGGCGATTGCCAACACCGCGCGCTCATAGTTGTCCGGCGTCAGCTTGATCCCGCGCAGGTTCGACATGCCCTGCCCCGGCCCGTCGATCACCAGCATGTGCATCCCGCGCAGGTGAGACTGCATGATGCGCGGATCGGGATAATTTTCCTTGGTCATGTCGCAGCCCGGGATGAAGATCACCAGCGGCGCGTTCGGTTTGTCCGGCAGCATGTGAAAATTGCACTGCAACTCGTCTCCTTCGAACGGCACTTCCAGGCGCTCGATCGGGTATGGCGCATGCTCGATCACCTTTTCGTAGTTGGCGATGCAGCGGCCGTGCAGGTAGCGCTTCTCATCATTGTTCTCGAGCACCGGGTGCTGTGCCAGCGCGAAGGTGGACGACGCGCGATAGTAAAGCTCAAACGCCGTTGCCGAATGCCCGGCGGTCTCTTCCTCCGCCGCGACCCTTTCGAGCCGCTGGCCGATGCGCCCGAGATGCTTGGAAATCTGGGCGTGGCTTTTCACGCTCCTGGGCAGCGGGCGCCCGTCCTCGTCCCAGTGAAAGACCTTGCCGGTCTCCTGAACGAGATAATCGAAAATCCATTGCTGACCGTCGCGTTCGAGTCTGGGCGCGCGCATGGTTGAATTCCTCCCTGAAGATCACCGGACCGTTGTCCATACCAACCGTTGTGGTGACCGACGAGGAGTCGGCTCAAGTAACACGTCGCAAGTGCCTCGTCGGACCTGGTCCGTTGCTTCTTGAAGTCTGCGCCCGGTCCAGCGCACACCGCGGATTAGTCGGACAGTGCAAACGCCGCCAGCGGGTCGATCCAGAGCGGGTGCGGCTTGTAGAAAAGCCGATGCCCGGCGCCGGCGTTGTAAACCTGATTGCGGTACACGGCATCGGCGGCGTTCAGCGCCAGATCGCAATCGCCCGCCGACGTATCGGTGCGATCCCAAGCGACAAAAAAGTGGCCACGCATCAATTTCGCGCGCCGTTTGGAGAATTGTTCGTACGACCTGCGAAACTCCGTCCCCTTTGCGCCGCAACCCGCCATGACCGCGTATTTGATTCCGTCATTTTCAACGAAGCTCGAGGTCAGCAACGTCATGAATCCGCCCCTGGAGAATCCCGAAACGGTAATGTTCCTCGCCGGGACGCCGGCTTGCAGCATCCCGTTGACCTGCGCCGCGATCTTCCTCGCATACTGGCCCGGGTTCGTGTCGAGGCGCACCTCGCCGATTACAATCAGCCCCTTGTCCGCCAACGCGTCTAGTGCCCCGGGATAGTTCGATTCACCATGTGCACCCGCCCGTTCGACATGACGTCCGCGCATGTAGAACAGATACTTCGCCGTCGGATCGGGCTGTTCGGGTGGTTTCCGCAGAACCTCACCAGCGTGGGTTGTCGGCGCACCGATCAGAATCGTCGCCACAAACACGAACGTGAAGAATGCCCTCGACAATCTGGTCATGCCCATTCTCTGGTTCGCAGCAAACGTCACTTCGGCGCACGACGCCGAAAGCGGTCCCCGGCAAGGATCATATGACGGGATCAATCTGTTGAGTACCGGGAATGAAAGCTGCACGATCGTTTACGATACGGCCTTTGACGCGACCACCCGGCCACCGACTCCATGTTGCAATGCAACATAACTCCGCCTATGTACGGGTATGCCGTCTGCACCGGGGCTTATCCGGAGCGCGGCCAATCCATACAGGTCTTCGCACCTCAAAACCCTAGCGTTGCCCGCCTCGGCCCATTCGCCGGCGGTCGAAAGCGCGTGATTCGGACGCCTTATGATCTCTTTCTCCGCCTACCGAGAACAATGGTTCGGCAACATACGCCCTGACATTCTCGCCGGACTGGTCGTCGCCCTGGCCCTCATCCCCGAGGCGATCGCCTTTTCCATCATCGCCGGTGTCGACCCCAAGGTCGGGCTCTACGCATCCTTCTCCATCGCGGTGATCTGCGCGTTCACGGGCGGACGCCCGGGCATGATTTCGGCCGCGACAGCCGCCACGGCCGTCCTCATGGTGACCCTGGTCAAGGAATACGGGCTTGAGTATCTGCTCGCGACCACGGTGCTGGCGGGCCTGATCCAGATCGCCGCCGGGATGCTCAAGCTCGGCAATGTGATGCGGTTCGTATCGCGCTCGGTCATGACCGGCTTCGTCAACGCGCTGGCGATCCTGATCTTCATGGCCCAGTTGCCGGAGCTGATCGGCGTGCCCTGGCTGACCTATGTGATGGTCGCCGCCGGTCTGGCGATCATCTACCTGTTTCCCTATGTCACGAAGGCGGTCCCCTCACCGCTGATCTGCATCTTCGCGCTGACCGCGGTCACGATGACATTCGGCTTCGACGTGCGCACCGTGGGCGACATGGGCGAGCTGCCCTCGACCCTGCCAGTCTTCCTGCTGCCGGATATCCCGCTCAATCTCGAGACCCTGCGGATCATCTTCCCGGTCGCCGCCGCCGTGGCCGCCGTCGGCCTGCTCGAATCCCTGATGACCGCCTCGATCGTCGACGATCTGACCGACGAGCCCAGCGACAAGAACCAGGAATGCATCGGCCAAGGCCTCGCCAACACCGCGACCGGTTTCATCGGCGGCATGGCGGGCTGCGCCATGATCGGCCAGTCGATGATCAACGTGAAGTCGGGCGGGCGCGGGCGCCTGTCCACCTTCACCGCGGGCGCGGTGCTGCTGTTCCTGATCGTGGTGCTCGGTGACTGGGTGCGCCAGATCCCCATGGCGGCCCTCGTCGCCATCATGATCATGGTCTCGATCGGTACCTTCAGCTGGTCGTCGATCAAGGCGCTGCGCACCCATCCGCGCAGCTCGTCGATCGTCATGCTCGCCACCGTCGCCAGCGTCGTGTTCACCCACAACCTCGCCATCGGCGTGCTGGTGGGCGTGCTGCTGTCGGGCATCTTCTTCACCTGGAAGATCGCGCAGATATTCCGTGTCTCCTCCACCATCTCACCCGACGGCAAGACCCGTACCTACGTCGTGGAGGGGCAGGTCTTCTTCGCGTCCGCCGGCGCGTTCAACACCGCGTTCGATTTCCGCGAGGCGCTCGAGCAGGTGGTCATCGACGTCAGCGGAGCGCATATCTGGGATATCTCAAGCGTGGCCGCACTGGACATGGTCGTGCTCAAGTTCCGCCGCGAGGGGGCCGAGGTCGAGATCATCGGCCTGAACAAGGCCAGCGAGACCATCGTCGACAAGCTGGCCATTCACGACCGGCCCGGCGCGTTGCAGCAGTTGATGGGGCACTAGGATGACCAACTTGCAAAAGCTCATCGCGTTCGTGGATGGTTCCGTCTATTCGCAAAGCGTGTGCGATCATGCGGCCTGGGTTTCGAGCCGCACCGGTGCTGCCGTCGAAGTCCATCATGTGCTCGGCCGCCGCGAAGGCGCCCCCGAACGCGCCAATCTGAGCGGCAACATCACGCTGGGTGCACGGACGTCATTGCTCGAAGAGCTCACCGACCTCGACGCCCAGCGCGCCAAGCTGTCCCAGAAGATCGGTCGCGCGATACTTGATGACGCCCAGGCCCGACTGGAAAACGCCGGCGTGAAGGACGTCGCGGTGCGCCTGCGCTCCGGCGACATTATCGACACCGTCACCGATACCGAGGCCGACGCCGGCCTGATCGTTATCGGCAAGCGCGGGGAAGCCGCCGACTTCGCGAAACTGCATCTCGGTTCGAACCTGGAACGGGTCGTGCGGTCCAGCAGCAAGCCGGTGCTGGTCGCCGCGCGGGCCTTCAACCCGATCAAGCGCTTCATGATCGCTTTCGACGGCGGCACCAGCGGCATGAAAGCGGTCGATCACGTGTCCCGCAGTCCTCTTTTTGCTGGACTGAGTTGCCGGTTGTTGATGGTCGGCGCGGACAACGCAGACAACCGCAAGGCGCTGGACGATGCCCGCGCCATGCTCGACGCGGGCAGCTACACCGTCGAGGCCGATATCCTGCCGGGCCAGCCCGAGACCGTGATCTCGGACGCGGTGACGCGTGAGGGCATCGACCTCCTCGTGATGGGCGCCTACGGCCATTCGCGGATTCGCAACCTGATCATCGGCTCGACCACGACCGAGATGGTCCGCAGCTGCAAGATACCGGTGATCCTGTACCGGTAGGCGCGTTGCCGTTCAGGCGTTTTTTTCCGCCTCGTCGAGCCGCTGCACCATCTCATCCAGGTTCGGAATCTCCGTGTAATCCTCGCTGAGCGCACCCGAGCCCGCCGGGCTCTTGCAGGTGAAGAAGCGGCACTCGTCTCCGAGCAGGCGTATGCCGTGCGGAACGCCGCGCGGGATATACACCATGTCGCCGGGGCCGATGATTTCGACTTCGTCGCCGAGAATCGTCGCGAGGCGCCCCTCGAGCAGATAGAACCATTGCTCGTCGGTCGGATGAACATGGGGTGGCGGCGCTTCGCCTTGTGCGTAGGTCACGATGCCGGCCTTGATCAGCTCGCCGCCATACTGCTTCATCATGATGTGCGGGCGCGCGCTGTCCGGCGTCGGCACCATTTCGTCGCCTTTGTAGATCGGCATGAATCTTCCCCCTTTATTTTCAAAGCAAAATATTCTTCGGGGCAATCATGAGCCAGAAACGCCGATTTGCTCAACCCTCATGGGGCGATGACGCAGGGGGGAGTAGTCCTGTCGGTGGTACGGGCCCTACGTCTATTCGTGCAGGCTCCGCAACCCGGCCATCGGCTCAAGGACCTGCGGCGCGCGCGCTCATATATGACCGCAAGAGCCATGCATTGAACTGGAGGAGCGTTGTCTCCAACGGCATATACCGTCCATCGGGTACAAAGCGGGATTTCTTGCCTGCCTGAACCCCAAGATTGACCGGGATATCCTGCACCCAGATTTTTTTGGCGCCGGCGCGCACCGCGGTCGCGCGCGCCGCAAAGTCCTCACGCTCGTGGGTCGCGCGCGGCAGAAGCCATCCGCCCGCCGTGACACGGTCGTTCGACGCGAGCGTCGCCTCCACGCCAACCGGCGCCACAAGCTGATACGAGATCGCTCCCGGCGCAAATATGAGGGTCATGCTGGGCGGGATGAGCGCGAAGGTGACATGGCTTCGCTGCGCCGCAGACAAGGTTTCGATGGCCGGAAATTCCGCTGCTTCGCCCCATCCGTCTTCCATCATGCCGCCATCGGGGCGCAACAACGGCACGGTCCGCACGATCGCATTGTCGCCTGCCGCCATGGGAGTGAACGCAACACCGCCGTCGGGATGATTGCTGGGAGCGAAATCATGGGTGCCGCGATGCACGAACTCGGGATGATAGGCGTCAGTGAAATTCTCTGCGTGTATCTTCCAGTTCCAAGGCAGGGCCTCCTCCGCCATCTTCGGCGGCACGGCGACCAGGTCGGCCGCTTCATAGCCCGTCCAGAAGGGCTCGACCTTGGCAAGGCTTGGCGCCAGGGGCCGGGCGTCGGGATCGAGGTTGATGAACAGAAATCCGTGCCAGTTTTCAAGACGCACGGCGGGAAGACGAACAGAATTCCGCAGGCAGGCGATGGTTTCATCGTCTTCAATCCTGGGAGCGCCGACAAGGCGCCCGGTCAGGTCGTAGCTCCAGAAGTGCAAGGGACAGCGGAAGAATCGGCCCGTCGCGCCGGACTCGCTCGAAATAACCTGTCCACGATGCTGGCACACGGCGCTCATCGCCCCGATCGAGCCATCCACGCGTCGCACCACGAGGACAGGTTCGTCGCCGACCTGATGGAAGAGATAGTCTCCCGGTTCCGGGATCTGCTCTTCACGCCCGATGCACATCCATGCGCGTGGAAACACCTCATGCTTTTCGAATTCGAAGAATTCGGGCGACGTGTAGCATTCGGCTGGTAACATCGGCGCACCGTCCACATGATCGCCGGGTGGGGGTAGTTTATCCAGGATGGCCTGAACAGCCGATCCCCCTGTGATCGAAACGGTCATAATTATTTGATCCTTGCGCGCGTTTGTTTGGGTTTGGACATGCCAAACAATCAGCAAGAATCGTACCAGTGGTGTCGGCGCGCAATGTGCGTGGAATTACTGGCGTTCGAGCCGCACCGGCGTTGGCGAACTGTTCATGATCAAGCCAACAGGCACATTTTTTTGGCAATTGCGGAAGACAACGGAGCTTGAGGGCTGGCCCGGTTCCGGTCGCGCGCATGCTTGAGACGAAAATTCTCCCTCGAGGCTGTTAGGCCGTCCTGCCAGACCGAGACGGTTGTCTCGGAGGCCGTTGTGTCGCAGGCCTTTGCGAGCGGTGACAACAAAGCGGCAGTCCGACTGGTCCAACCCGTACGGTACGAGCGCAATTATTCTAATCGAAGTGTGACTTGCGTCACTTCCAGTTGCCCTTACTATCCCTATGTCGACGTTCATGGGGAACGACTCATGCAGCTATTTCGAACATTCGTAGGCGCGAGTTTGGGTCTGTTCATGGCCGCCGCCGCTCAGGCCGCACCGGCAAGTTCGGCGCTGTATGTGGACGTGCGCGAGACGGAAGATGCGGATTCGAAGGTCGTCGAACGCTGGAAGCTGTACGGTGCCAGCAAGGCGCTGGTGATCGGCATCGACGACTACCAGAACGGCTGGCCGCGGCTTTCCATGGCCGTGAAGGACGCCGAGGAAGTTGCCACGGCGCTGGAAGCGCGGGGCTTCGAGGTGACCCTCCTGAAGAACCTCGGCGGGGATGCGCTACGCCGCGAACTACGCAAATTCTATGCCCTCCAGGGCGGAGATCCGGAAGCACGGCTGTTCGTCTGGTTCGCAGGGCATGGACACACGGAAGACGGCGAAGGCTATATCGTGCCCGCCGACGCACCGCCGCCGGGATCGGCGGAGTTCCGTTTCTCGGCCCTGCATATGGGCGACCTCGCCTCACTGCAACGCATCGCCCAGGCGAAGCACGTGTTTTCTATTTTTGACAGCTGCTTTGCCGGGACAGTGTTCTCGCAACAGCGTTCCGCGCCGCCGGCGGCGATCACCCATGCCTCGACCAAGCCTGTGCGCCAGTTCCTGACCTCGGGCGACGCCGACCAGACCGTGTCGGACGACGGGACATTCCGGAAGCTGTTCCTCGCCGCGTTGGACGGCGATGAGGCCGCGGATGTCAACGGCGATGGCTATGTGACCGCGACGGAGATCGGGTTCCACATCACCAATCGCCTCACAAACTTCACACAGGGTGCGCAAACACCACGCAGCGGCAAGCTGCGGGACCTGAAATACGACCGGGGGGACTTCGTCTTCCTGCTGCCCCAGCAACAATCATCCGCACACCTGGCATCGATACCGGTTCCCGCGACCGCGCCGAATCCCGCGAACCCGCATGGGGCATCGCCGGTGACGCCGGCGGCGGTTGAACTGGCCTTCTGGAACTCGATCAAGGAAAGCGAGAATACGGGTGACTTCGAGGCCTATCTCGGGACCTATCCGGAAGGACAATTCATGCTGCTGGCGCGGGCACGAATCGATGCCCTGTCGCGGCAGGAGGAAGAGGCGGCGGAGGCCGCCAGGCGCGCAGCCGCCAGTTCACGCGCCGCCCAGGAAATAGCCGTCGAGCAGGAGTTCTGGAACTCGATAAAGAACAGCGCACGTCCCGAAGACCACCAATCGTACCTGTCCGCCTACCCCAATGGCAGATATGCGGCACTGGCACGGAGCCGAGCGGATTCCCTCGTCGCACGAAGGAATGCAGAGCAGTTGGCACGCGAGCGAAATAACGCCCAGCAACAGCAGGCAGCAGCGGAGGCATCCGAGCGCGCGACGGCTGAACGTGTGGCAGCTGAACGTGCGGCACAGAAATTGGCCGTCGAACAGACTTTCTGGAAATCCATCGAGAACAGCACGCGCCCGGAAGATTACCGGTCGTACCTATCGACCTATCCCGACGGCGCATATGCCGCGCTCGCGCGCAGCCGGGCGGAAACGCGCGACGCACGACCGGAGCCACCACAGATTGCACGGTTAAGCGCACCCAACGTTTCCGTGCCGACCCCCGGCGAACCAGAGCTTTCAACAGCCAATGCCGACGATGTGTCAGGCATCCTCGCCTACATCGACGACAACGAGCGAGAAATCAGAAAAGCTCTGGAGAAGCTTATCGAACAGACAAGGAAGAGAACGATTTTCGATTCGACGAAAGCAGGCTGCGATCTCGATATCGAAGCGTTCAGGGTCCTCGGGCGCCGCCATGACGGCATCGTGCTGGAGCTTACATCGAGCCAACCATTCGTTTCCGGCGTTGGTAACTACGGTTGCAGCAATGGCCCAAGGAAGGTCGAGAATTTCCTGTTCGAATGGACCGGACAGACCGCAACACCGTTGGCCATGCTCGTTGAGTAACAACCATAAATCAGAGTTTGGAACCGAACTGACATGAACGCCATACGACATCTCGTGTACGCCATGATCGCCGGCGCCATGTTTCTGACGGCCCCGGTAACTGCAGCGGCCGCAGAACCCGCGGCTCTGGTGGAAGACGTTCTCTCCGGATTGCCGGGCGTCGCCGTCATGCAGTTTCTCGACACTGGTGACACGGTCGAACTCGGAACGGACGGCGAGGTCATTCTTAGTTATCTCGCTTCCTGCGTGCGCGAGACCGTAACCGGCGGGAAGATTACGGTCGGAGAAAGGCAGAGCAGCATTTCCGGTGGCTTGGTCGTGCGCGAGAAGGTCAACTGCGATACCGATCAACTGATATTGACCTCCAGCCAGTCGAACGAATCCGGTGTTGTCGCCTTCCGTGCCGCGGCCGGCGGGGACCCCGTGGTCACCATCTACGGTACGCGCCCGGTTTTTGTGTTTGACGAGATCCCGTCCGAGATAGTCATCGAACGGCGGGACAGGAAGGTCGCAAACTTCACGATTGCCCCTGACAGTCGGATTTTCGATCTGGCCGAGACCGACATCAGCTTGTTCCCCAACGGCATTTACAAGGCAAGTTCCGGCGAGAAATCGATCACGATACGGGTCGACCCGGCGGCCCGCGCCAGTCAGGTACCCGTCATCAGTCGCCTGGTGCGATTCTAGAATCCGACATTTGCGGAACGTTGAGCCCCCTCGAAGGGACGAGCTGCGCTCCCGCATCACGCAATGCCGGGCAGATATTTGTTGTGAGTATCGGTTGTCGTCCGGTTCAGATTTGCAACTTGGCGATGTTATCGCTGACGCAACAATGCGGATTGGCCGACTGAAAAACGAGCAAGGCCAGTAATCAACTCGGGGGGACAACTATGGCTTTTTTCAACGCGCTGCCGCTGTCGTCATGGTGAGCGTTGCATTTCTGGGTGCAGCTCATGCCGATACGGAATCCATTCCCACCGTCGATGAAATTCAATCCTCCTATACGGGTACCTCGCACACATACAGGTCGCCCCGTAGCGGTGACAAAATCACACTCCATTTCAAGTCGGATGGTGTGCTCGATAAGGAAGTAGACAACGGCGTAAACTTATTCTTCCGGACATGGAAATGGCGGGTGACAGCCGATTCACAGCTCTGCACGCACACCAGTGTTGGGGAGCAATGCGTCAAGACCATGAAGACGGAAAATACCATTTACCGAGTTGTGCGAAGCGGACGGCGCGTGGCCCCCGTGCCCGTGAAGTAGCTGGCTTCAGGGAATTGGCGTCCCCAACGGGGTTCGAACCCGTGTCTCCACCTTGAAAGAGAGGGTGAATTCGCAGAATTCCAAGGGGTTTTAATCTCTAAGTATGAATTCACACTCGGTGAAACCCACAGTGTTCACACTCGAAATTAAAACTGTATTGCACCTTTTCAGAGCCAACAACCTGCGCAGCAATTATCAGTTGAGGGCGTGAGCGCGAGGGCATCGGCCTTCAAGTTATGAGCGTCTGCGGCTTTTCACAGATATGCAAACTGATCATCGGCGCGACCACGATGGAGATGGTCCGCAGCTGCAAGATATCGGTGATGTTGTATCGGTAGAGCGCGGATAGCAGCCCCGCAAACTCGCGGGACCGCCATCCGCGATTCCGCTATTTTTCGACGATACCCGACGAAACGATCAAGGGCGCCCACACTTCAATCTGCTTGGTGACGAAAGCCGTGTAATCCGCGCTCGACATCGCACGGTGGGTGATGCCGAGTTCGATCAGGCGTTTTTTGACATCCGGATTGGCAAAGACAGCGAGGACGGTCTCGTTGATCGCCTCCGTCATTGCCGGGTCCATACCAGCCGGCGCCGAGAGGCCCACCCAGTTTTCGATGACGATGTCGTAGCCCTGTTCGCGGAAGGTCGGCACGCTTGGCAACTCGGGGTTACGCTCCGGCGACGCGATAGCAATAGCCACCGCTTCCTTGTCTTCGATCATGTCGCTGTTCTGCACAACCATATCGTAGAAAGTATCGAGGACTCCGGCCCGGAAATCCTGGATCGCGGGTGCGCTGCCCTTGTAAGGCACGTGGATCGACTTGACCCCCAGTGCGGCATCGACCGCTTCACCCAGGATGTGCGAGATCGAACCGACCCCGCTCGATCCATAGGTCATCGGCGATTTCTTCACATGCGCAATGTACTCGTCGAGGGTGTTGATACCGACCTTGGGCTGCACGAACAAACCCGGCGCGGACGCGCCGATATAGGCGACGTGAGTCGCGCCCTTGACCGGGTCGTAGGGGATGGATTTGAACCGGGTTGGCGCGATTGTGTAGGGGGCGTTGTTCGCCAGAATCAATGTCGTGCCATCCGGTGCCTGCTGTGAGACGTAGTCGGCCGCGACCGTGCCCGCAGCACCCGGTCGGTTATCGACCACCGCCTTTTGACCGAAGTCGGCATCCAGATGCTGTGCCAGAAGACGTGCGACAAGGTCGCTCGTGCCACCCGGCGGGAATGTCACGACAATACGAACCGGTTCGCTGGTCCAGGCATCGGGGGCCGCTATGGCCGCTGGGGCCGTCGCAATTGCGAGTGCCGCAATACCCGTTCCGAGCAATGCTTTCAGGTTGAGTTTCATGTGTTTGGTCCTTCCTGTTGAGGTTGTTGAATTCTGGTTGTTCGTGTAATTGCGCGCCGCTTGCGGATCGTCGCGTAGGTCGCGAAGACGAGGATTCCTGCGGTGATGGCAATGAGCGTGGCGCTGATCGGGCGCTCGAGGAACACCATGGGGTCGCCACGCGAAAGCAACATGGCCCGACGCAACTGCTCCTCCATCAGCGGACCCAGGACGAAACCGAGAAGAAGTGGAGCAGGCTCGAACCTGAACAGCTTCATCAGGTAGCCGATGGCGCCGATGATCAGCGTAAGCCAGATGTCGAACACGTTGTTATTGAGGCTGTAGACGCCCATGCAGATCAGAACGATGATCGTCGGGTACATGTATTTGTAGGGAATTTTCAGGAGGCGTACCCAGATTCCGATGAGCGGAATATTCAGTATGATGAGCATGATGTTGCCCACCAGGAAACTGGCGACGAGCCCCCAGAAGAGATCCGGCTCTTCCGTCAGCAGGCGCGGTCCCGGCGTGATGCCATAGATCATCAGCGCGCCGATGACGATTGCCATCGGCGGGCTTCCGGGCACGCCGAGAGTCAGGGTCGGGATGAACGCGGTTTGGGTCGCCGAATTGTTGGCGGCCTCGGGCACGGCAACGCCGGGCACGACGCCGGTCCCGAATTTTGCGCGCAGCGGATTGATGCGTTTTTCCACCGCATAGGCAATCGCTGCCGCAATCGTCTGGCCGGTTCCGGGAAGCGCGCCGAAGAACGACCCGATCGCGCCGCCCCGCAGAATCGGCGCGAACATGGATTTCCAGTCCGTCCAGGAGGGGTAGAAATCGTTGTAGTCGATCGTCTGGGCCTCGCTGCCGGGCTTATTCGCGCGGATCGACGCAATCACCTCGCTCACCCCGAACAGGCCCATGGCCACGATGACGATATGCACCCCGTCGCGAAGCTCGGGGATGCCCATGGTGTAGCGTAGATCGCCGGTGGTCAGATCGATGCCGATCGTGCCCAGCATCAGGCCGGTGATCACCATAGCGATGCCCTTCAGCGCACCGCCGTTGCTGACGGCGGAGGCCGCCATCAACCCCAGCAGAATCACCGCGAAGTAGTCGGCCGGGCCAAACGACAAGGCGAGCTTGGCAAGGGAGGGCGACAAGACAGCGATCACGATCATGCCGATTATGCCGCCGCCGAACGAGGCCGTCGCGGTGGAGAACAGGGCAACCCCGGCCCGGCCCTTGCGGGCCATCGGGTAGCCTTCGATCGCTGTAATCGACGCCGCCGGCGTACCGGGAATGTTCAGCAATATCGAGGCGATCGACCCCCCATATTCCGCGCCGTAGTAAACGCCGGCGATCATCACCAGCGCCGAGGTCGGCTCGAGAGCAAAGGTGACCGGCAGGATCATAGAGATCGCCGCCATCGAACCGATACCGGGCAACACGCCGATGAAGGTGCCGAGAAACACACCAATGAAGCAGTACATCAGGTTCTGGGGTTCCAGGACGACCAGCAGACCGACGTAGAAACTCGCGACGATATCCATGGCTACATCACCGCAAACGCTTTGAAGGGCAGGTTCAGCATTTCGATGAACAGAACCCAGGACGCCGTGGCGACGACACCGCCGAGCACGGCTTTGCCCGCGAGCGGCAGGTTTCGATCAGGCAGGCTCGCCACGACGACCGCCAGAAACGCGGCGGGCATGAGCCCGAAACGATCGGCCGTTGCGGCAAAGACGGCCAGCGCCCCGATGATGGCCAGGAACCCCATCCAGTCCGGCTTCTCAGCGAGCCCTTCCCGGCCCCGCATTTCGTAGATGCAGACGACAACCGAGAGGCCGGCCAAGATCAGGCCGGTCAGGAACGGAAATGCACCGGTGCCCAGGCGCAGCGGCGAGCCGAGTCCCAGTTGCAAGCCACCGATTATGAAAATGATGCTGATGGCAAAAAGTATTGCCCCGCCGATCTCGCCGCCCCAGGCCCGGACCCGATGGTCATGGACCTCCGCTGTCCCCGACGCTTCAGGCCCAGCGCCGCCACCGAACAGGGCGCGAGCGCGCGACGCGCTCACCATGATCACCTGTTCAAGCGCGTTTTCGAGTTCTTCCTGATGATCGTTGGCGAGACGACCCTCGAATTCAGTCAGGACGCTTTCCATATCCGAATGGCGCACCAGCGCGGTGATGAAGGGGAAGGCGAATTTGGCTCGGTAGCGCGTGTTCAGGTCAGTAATCCGGGCGCGATAAGCGTTGTCGTCTCCCGTAAGATCCATACGTCCCTGTTCCGCCTGGGACATATCCGTCATCGCGAGAGGGTTTTCCGGGGCAAGCTCAGGGTGGGCATTGAAAAGTTCGACCCGCGCCGTTGCATTCAGCTTGCGCAGCTCATCTCTGATGCCCTGAACCAAATCATCCTTGCTATCGAATGGACGAAGGCGCGCGACGGCAGCTGCGATCTCGGGTGCCCGTTCGATCAATGGCCCGACAAGCGCGACTGCCCGCTCGTCATCCGCGCTGTTGAGTTCTTCGAGCTTGTCGGTTGGCATTAAATGGGTCGCTGTCCGTCAGGGGAGTTGGTTCGTCGGTGGCTGAGGGAGTCCCCTGACCAGATCACCGTGCCGCATTCGCTGTCGTCACTTGACGGCCGGCCCTTTGGTTCGTTGCCATTGACGTCGCCATAGATATTGCAAACGTTGTGCCAGAAGCCGGGCGGCCAAATTTCGCGCAATACTGCCCCCCACGCCGTTTCAGCGTGTACGAATATTCACCAGATCATGGAGTTCTGACTGAAAATTAGGCGGCGATGCGCCCAATTCGAACCGGCATGGAATTTCCGTTGTCGCGGCCGTGGATTGTCTTGGATCAAGCGAACGGCCATGACAGATTGGGTGCGAGACTGCGAAACCACACCCTCAACGGCCCGTTCGCGAGCGCGCCGATGGGTCGTTACAACGAAAGAAGAGATTGCGAATATGAAACCCAGTAACGGCAATTACGGCGCGGGAGGCATATCCATTCACGCGGTCGACATCGCGCGTGGCGTGCCGGCCGGCGGTCTACAAGTACGCCTGTGGCGGACAGATGAAGCTCGCACTGAGATCGCCAGCGGGACCTGCTCCGAAAGCGGTCTACTGGCACACACGGTGGCTGACGGCACCGGGGTAGAACGCGGCATGTACGAAGTCGAGTTCGACGTCGGTACCTATTATCGGGACAACGGCGTCGGCATACCCGATCCGTCGTTTCTCGAAGTGGCGATATTCCGTTTCGGCATCGACAAGGTGACCGAACATTTTCACCTGCCGTTCAAATTTACGCCTTGGGGCTTTTCGTTGTTCCGAGGCGGCGCATAGGTCCGGTGAGGAAGAGCGCTCGCGGGCAACGCGGCTTGGCTGAAAAGTTGGCGTCCCCAACGGGGTTCGAACCCGTGTCTCCACCTTGAAAGGGTGGTGTCCTAGGCCTCTAGACGATGGGGACGCCGGGGCCGATGTCCGGCGCAGTCGAGATAACGACTGGGCGCGTTGAAATCAAGCCCGCACTGCACAATTCGACGGATGCGTTTGCCCTTTGCGGATGGTATCGAATTTCCACGACGACCATTCACACGAATACACGGTCACAAACGCATGTCTCAGCACCGCCTCAGCGAAGCGCTCCGCGACACCCATCGAACGGACTGGAACGCGGCGGTGGCTCATCGCTTCGTGCGTGAACTCGTCGCCGATACGATCGACGATACGGTCTATGCCCGCTACCTCACCCTGGACTACGGCTTCATCAACGACCTGACATCGTCCGTCGGACACGCTGTGGCGACCGCGCCGGGGATGCCCGAGAAGACGCGCTTCGCCCAGTTCCTCGGCGTGCTGACCGACGAGGAGAACGACTATTTCCTGCGCAGCTTCGCTGCCTTCGGCCAGCCTGCGCCGACCTTCGACAACCCGCTGCAGCACCCGGTGCTGGACGACTTTGCCTCGCTCATGGAGCGTCAACGCAAGGCCGGGACCTATCTCGATATCCTGGCAGTTCTGGTGCCCGTGGAATGGGTCTATCTGACATGGGCAACGGCGGCGTCCGACGCGGTCGCGCGCGGCGGGGTGATGCCCGAACGCTTCTACCTGGCGGAATGGATCACCTTGCACGCGCTCCCGGCGTTTCGGGACTTCGTCGAATGGATGCGGTCGGAGTTCGACCGGGAAGCCGCACAGGCTGACGCTGCGTCACGCGCACGGGCGGAGGCGGCGTTCAGGGATGCGTTGGTTCTTGAGGCGCGGTTCTTCGAGGCGGCGTTCGAGGCCTGACCCGGCCTAGGCAGTCGCCGCGTCGTCGATGATCATCTGCACGTCGTTGCGGCCCTGCCAATTGTCCGGCCGCAGCTTGCCCGCCAGCTGCAACGCGAGCCCGTCCGACTTCAGCAGGGCGTCCCCAAGCGGCTCGCCGGCCGCGCGAAACGCGATCGCCTTGAGCCGCCCGCCGTCAGGTCCGGACAGGAAACAGCGCACATGCCCCGCGCCGACCACGTCGGCCTTGGCCACGCGGACCGACGGCAGCATGAACCGCGGCTCGGCATTGCCTGCGCCGAACGGCGCAAGTCGTTGGAGCGACTCGACAAATTCCGGCTGTACGCCTTTCACCGCTATCGATCCGTCGATGCGCAGGGTCGGCACCACGGCGTTCCTCGCCAGATCGTTGCCGACGCGTTCGTCGAGGAAGCGCTGGAGCTCCGGGAGTTTGTCACGCTCGACCGTCAGCCCCGCCGCCATCTTGTGTCCGCCGCCATTCACCAGCAGCCCGGCCTGGCGCGCGGCGATGACCGCGCTGCCCAGATCCACACCCTCGACTGAACGGCCCGAACCCTTGCCCGTATCCCCCTCGAAACCGATCACGAAGGCCGGGCGGTTGAAACGTTCTTTCAGGCGGCCGGCGACGATGCCGATCACCCCGGCATGCCAGCCGTCCCCCGACGCGACGATCAGCGCGGCGTCGGTGCCGATTTCCTCGGCCTGGGACATCGCGACTTCCAGAACATGTGCCTCGATCTCCCGCCGCTCCGTGTTCCATTCATCGAGCCGCCGTGCGAGTTCGGCGGCCTCGTCGGGATCTTGCGTCATCAACAGGCGCGCGCCCATGGGTGCCTCGCCGACGCGGCCGCCCGCATTGACCCGGGGGCCGAGCAGGAAACCGGCGTGATATTCGGTCAGCCGCGAGTCCACTCTCGCCACGTCGGCCAGCGCCACCAGACCGGGGTTCCGGCGTTTGGCCATGACCTTGAGCCCCTGGCTGACGAAGGCACGGTTGAGGCCAACCAACGGCACCACGTCGCACACGGTGCCGAGCGCCACCAGATCGAGCAGCCCCAACAGATCCGGCTCCTTGCGGTCGTTGGCCGCATACCAGCCCGTGTCGCGCAGCATGCGGTTGGTGGCGATCGCGAACAGAAACGACACGCCGACGGCGGCGAGCGCGCCCTGCCCGCTGGTGTCATCGAGCCGGTTGGGATTGATCACCGAGACCGCGCGGGGCAGCGCCGGCTCGGCCACGTGATGATCGACCACCACCACGTCGAGCCCGGCATCCCCCGCGGCCTCCAGCGGCTCGAACGCGGTGGTCCCGCAATCGACGGTGACAACGAGGCCGATGCCTTCCGCGCGCAGGCGCAGCAAGGCCGGGGTCGAGGGGCCGTAGCCCTCCTTCATGCGGTCGGGGATATACACCCGCGCGGGAACACCGACGGCGGACAGGAACCGCGCGAGCAGTGCCGACGACGTGGCCCCATCCACGTCATAGTCGCCGAAGATGCCGATGCTCTCACCGTCCGCGATCGCCCTGACCAGACGCGCGGCGGCCTCTTCCATGCCGATCAGGCTCGACGGATCGGGCAGCGCGTCGCGCAATGTCGGATCGAGGAAGGCTTCCGCGGCGTCGAGACCGATCCCGCGAGCCGCCATCACACGCCCCACCACGTCGGGCAGGCCGAGGCGCTGGGACAGGGCGAGACCGGCGCGATCATCCGCGCCGCGCATTACCCAGCGGCGGCCGGTGACCGACTTCGCGACAATGACGTCCGCGTCGGACGTCGCGCTCGAAACCGGTTCCGCCGCCATGGTCATGACTGGTTCATATCCCGATCAGTCGTTGAAGCCGGGCTTGCGGGTGAAATTATGCTTGGTGATCACCTCGCGCACGGTGCCGGTAACCGAACGCATGACGATGGAGTGGGTCTCGCAACCGCCAGGGAACTTGCGCACCCCCTTCACCATCGCACCGTCAGTCACGCCCGTGGCCGCGAAGATCACGTCGCCCGAGGCGAGATCGTCGCGGTTGTAGACGCGATCGAGGTCCTCGATACCGAGCTTGCGGGCGCGGCCGATCTCGTCGTCGTTGCGGAACAGGAGCTGGCCCTGAATCTGACCGCCGATGCTCTGCAGCGCCGCTGCCGCGAGTACGCCCTCGGGTGCGCCGCCGCTCCCCAGATACATGTCGATCCCGCTGTCGGGATCGGACGTCGCCATGACGCCGAATATGTCGCCATCGGAAATCAGGAAAATCCGGGCGCCTGCTTCGCGAACGGCTCCGATCAGTTCTTCATGGCGGGGGCGGTCCAGGATGCAAACCGTCAGATCGCCGATATCGCAGTCGCGCGCCTTGGCCAGCCGGGTGAGGTTTTCCACCGGCGGCGCGGTGATATCGATGATGCCGTCCTCGTAGCCACCGCCGACCGCTATCTTTTCCATGTAGACATCCGGTGCATTCAGGAAATCGCCGTCCGGCGCCAGCGCCAGGACGGCCAAGGCGTTCTCGTTGGCCTTGGCCGTAATCGTCGTACCCTCGAGCGGATCGAGCGCGATGTCGATCTTCGGCCCGCCCGCGCCGACCTTCTCGCCGATATAAAGCATCGGCGCCTCGTCGCGCTCCCCCTCGCCGATCACCACGGTGCCGTCGATGTTGAGCCGGTTGAGCGCGGTACGCATGGCATCGACCGCCGCGGCATCCGCCTCACGCTCGTCGCCACGCCCCACCCATCGTTCCGCCGCGATGGCCGCTGCCTCGGTAACGCGCACCGCTTCGATTGCCATGTTGCGGTCCATCACCGCCTCGGATTGGCTGGTCATGAAACCCCCCTCTATGTGTTCGTTCAGTTGGCCGGTCGGCCGGCTCTGTTTAAATCAATGATTCGATTCTGATCATTGTCGGCTCTTCGACAACGGAATCCAATGCCTCGATGCGCGCAAGCGTGCGTCGCATGGCCGCCTCCTCGCATTCATGTGTGTTGAGCACGACCGGCACCGCCTCGGTCTGCGAGCGCGCGCGTTGTAGCATCGATTCGATCGAGACCCCCTCGTCGCGGAACACCGCGGTGACTTCGGCAATCACGCCGGGCTGATCGGAGACCATCAGACGGATGTAATAGGCGCCGCGATGACGCTCGATCGGGGCCGCCTCGGCATCCGACAACTGCCCGACCGGCACCCCGAATGTCGCCACCGCGAAGCCGCGCGCCACATCGATGATATCGGCCACCACGGCAGACGCCGTCGGCCCCGCACCCGCGCCGCGGCCCTGATAGAGCGTGTCATCGACGAAATCGCCATGGGCGACCACGGCGTTGTAGGCCCCTTCGACATGGGCGATCGGCGCATCCTTGTTGACCATGCAGGGATAAACCCGCTGCTCGAGCCCGTGCGCGGTCATGCGCGCGCTGCCCAGCAGCTTGATCCGATAGCCGAACTCCTCCGCGTAGTCGATGTCCTCGAGCGCGACTTTGCGGATGCCCTCGGTGTACACGCCGGCGAAATTCACTTTCGTCCCGAAAGCCAGGCTCGCAAGCAGGGCCAGCTTGTGTGCCGCATCGATGCCGTCGACGTCCACGCTCGGCTCCGCTTCGGCATAACCGAGCTTCTGCGCATCGGCGAGGACGGTCTCGTAGGACAGGCGTTCCTCCCGCATCTCCGTCAGGATGTAGTTGCAGGTTCCGTTGAGGATGCCGTAGACCCGCGTCACCGCGTTGCCCGCAAGCCCCTCGCGCAGCGCCTTGACGATGGGAATACCGCCGGCAATCGCCGCCTCGTAATTGAGGGATACACCCGCCGCCTCGGCCGCCGTTGCCAGCGCGTTGCCGTGCATGGCCAGCAGGGCCTTATTCGCCGTCACGACATGGCGCCCCGCCGCGATCGCAGCTTCACACACGGCCTTGGCGGGTCCGTCTTCGCCACCGATGAGCTCCAGAACCAGATCGACATCCGCCTCGCGCGCCATCGCGACCGGGTCGTCATACCATTCATAGGCATCAAGGCTGACACCGCGGTCCTTGGCCCGGTTCTTTGCCGCTACCGCGACGATATCGATGGGCCGTCCGCCGCGCCGGGCAATCAGGTCGCGGTGTTCGGTCAGGACCTGAACGGTTCCCGCGCCGACGGTTCCCAGTCCCGCGATGGCGATACGCAATGAATTCGACATGATTGACCCTTGCACCTTTTGCTACTTCGCGGCGACCGACATTTGTGCGGCATCGCCCGCCTCGTCCAGCGCCTTGTCCGGGTCGGCAAAAAGCTGGCGAATGCTGCGGGTGGCCTGGCGTATCCGCTGGGTGTTCTCGACCAGCGCAATCCGGACATGGCCGTCACCATATTCGCCGAACCCGAGCCCCGGCGAGACCGCGACATGGGCGTGTTTCAACAGAAGTTTCGAAAACGCGATGCTGCCGAGCGACGTGAAGGGTTCGGGGATCGGTGCCCAGATATACATGCTGGCGGTCGGCGTCGGCACGTCCCACCCCGCCCGGGTAAGGCCCTCAACCAAAACATCGCGGCGTTCGCGGTAGATGGCGCGGGTTTCCTCGACGCAATCCTGCGGGCCGTTCAGCGCCGTCGTCGCGGCCACCTGAATCGGCGTGAACGCGCCGTAATCGAGATAACTCTTCACCCGCGCGAGCGCGGCGATGAGTTCCGGATTGCCGGCGGCAAAACCGATCCGCCAGCCCGGCATCGAATAGGTCTTGCTGAGAGACGTGAATTCCACCGCGACATCCTTGGCGCCCGGCACCTGCAGGATCGACGGCGGCGGATTGTCGTCGAAATAGATCTCGGCATAGGCGAGGTCGGACAGCACGATGATTTCATGGGTGCGGCAGAAATTGACGACCCGGGCATAGAAGTCCAGATCCGCCGTCACCGAGGTCGGGTTGGCGGGGTAACACAGGACCAGCGCCACCGGCTTGGGCTGTGAGTGCAGCACGGCGCGTTCGAGCGCGACGAGAAATTCATCATCCGGCGTGACCGGCAGATAGCGCACGGTACCGTCGGCGATAATGAAACCGAACTGATGGATCGGATAGGACGGGTTCGGCACCAGCATGACATCGCCCGGCCCGGTAATGGCCTGCGCGAGATTGGCGAGGCCCTCCTTGGACCCGATGGTGACGATGGCCTCACGCTCGGGATCTATTTCGACCCCGAAGCGCCGCGCATAGTAGCCCGACAGCGCCTTGCGAAGACCCGGGATACCCCGCGAGTTGGAATATCGATGGGTGCGCGGATCCTGCACCGCCTCAACCAGTTTCTCGACGATATGAGGCGGTGTCGGCAAGTCGGGGTTGCCCATGCCGAAATCGATAATGTCGGCCCCAGCCGCACGGGCAGCCGCCTTCATCGCATTCACTTCGGCAAATACGTAGGGCGGCAACCGCTTGATGCGGTGGAATTCCGTTTGCATGGGTCCAGTCCGGGTTCGAGTTACGGATAACGAGATATCGACGCCGCCAAAGGCAACGCCGCGCGTTCTTTTACAGTCCTCGGGGCGGGCGTGCGAGGCCCTTTTCTTCCGACCTAACGGAGGAAGAAAATCTCGGTGCGGCGATTGCCGGCCTCGCCGTTCGGCATGGACTCCGAATAGACCGGCTGGTCGTCCGCCACGGCTTCAACCGTCACCCGGTTCGAAGGCACACCCGAACGGATGAGCGCCTGGGCAACGGCATTCGCACGCTTGAAGGAGACCTGGAAATTCGCCACCTCGTGCCGCGCCTTCGGCAGTTGCCGGGTGCGGCTGCTCGCATGACCAACGATCAGAACGTCTGAATCGTCGCTGCGCTGCGCCGATGCGACCGTTGCGATAATTTGCTGATCGCGGGGGCTGAGCCTGGCGGAACTGTGATTGAACTGGATCGTCGCGACCTGGGTCTCGCGGCCGACCCGCGCCGATGCCGGCACGTATCCGCCGCCGCCGATCGCGCTGGTATCGACCACGACCGAGGGACGCTGTGCCGAGGCCAGCTGCGGGCTGGGTGCGACCGGTCGCGGCTGAATGACCGGCTGGGCTGCCGGAGCCGGCGGAGCCGGCGGAAGCGAAGGCCGTGCGGTCACGGTCGGGGCCGGCGGCACAGCCGGCACGGTCTCCTGGGGGGCCGGAATGACCGGAGGCTGCGGCGGCGGACTGGCGGCCGGCGTGGCCGGTGCGGGTGCCGCGACCACGTCCGGCACAGTCGCCGGGCGGGACGCGCTCTGGGTCGCCGCCGGCGCTCGCGTCGAACCCTGAAGACGGATCGCCTCGTCCGTGTAGCGTGCATTCTCGCGGTCGGAGATCAGGCCCTCCACGACACGCTCGCGGTTGGTCGATGCGGGTGCCTGGGGCCGGGCGGGAACAGTGGTCAGCGATGGGGTATCCGAATCTTCGGCGTCCGCACGGTCAGCCTGGCTGCGATCGCGCACGCTCTGATCGGAGGCCGTTTGTGTCGCGGGCTCGTCGTCGTCGAAAATGCCGACCACGTCATCGAAGAAGGAACAACTCGCCAGCGTGAACACAAAAACGAGCGGCAACGCCTGACGCATATATTTGTAAGGTCCGGACTTCATCTGCTTGCACCCCTCATGGCACTCTTCACGGCATTGATCGAATCGCTGTTGCCGCGTCTACTCGCTTGATATTTTGTGCAGTGCAACATAGTTTCAGCCTGCACGACGCAAAATATACTTGCACGAGAATCATTTACCCCGTCCAACTGCGTTGGATCAAGCGTTTCACAATGACTGCGAAACGCAAAAAGCTTTGAAGTTATAGAGGATTGGCGGATGGCGGATCAACAGAATGCAGACAATGCCGGCAAACAACCGTCGGATCCCGAAGCCCTTGCCGACTCGATGGCCAAGATCGCGGAGCGCAGCCAAACGCTCGTGAAGGCCTTCATGTCGAACCAATCCAGCAACATGGGGATGGCAGATCCGATGAATGTGGGATCCGCCTTCATCGAGCTGACCCAGCGCATGATGGCCAATCCCGCGCATCTGATGCAGGCCCAGTTCCAACTCTGGCAGGACTATATGAGCCTGTGGCAGAGCACGACCCAGAAGATGATGGGCGCGGAGGTCGATCCCGAACATACGCCGGAACGCGAAGATCGCAGGTTCCGCGATTCCGAATGGGATGAAAGCGTCGTTTTCGACTACATCAAGCAGTCCTACCTGCTGTCGTCGCGCTGGCTGACCAACACCGTACGCGACGTCGAGGGCCTCGACGACAAGACCGCCAAGAAGGTCGATTTCTATACCCGCCAGTTCGTCGATGCCCTGGCGCCGACCAATTTTCTGATGACCAACCCGGAAGTCATCCGCGCCACGGTGGATTCCGGCGGTGAAAACCTGGTCAAGGGCCTCGAGAATCTGCTTGAGGACATGGAGCGCGGCGACGGGCAGCTGCGCATCCGCCAGACCGACGAGACGGCCTTCACCCTGGGCGAGAACATCGCGGTCACACCGGGCAAGGTCGTCTATCAGAACGACCTGATGCAGCTTATCCAGTATGAGCCGACAACCGAGAAGGTGGACAAACGACCGCTGCTGATCATCCCGCCCTGGATCAACAAATATTACATTCTCGATTTGCAGCCGAAGAACTCGTTCATCAGCTGGTGTATCCATCAGGGGCTGACCGTGTTCGTCGTTTCCTGGGTCAACCCCGACAGCAAGCTTGCGAAGAAATCCTTCGAGGACTACATGCTCGAAGGCCCGCTCGCGGCCCTCGACGCCATCGAGGCCGCCACCGGCGAGAAAGAGACCAACGTCATCGGCTATTGCCTTGGCGGCACCCTGATCGCCAGCACGCTCGCCTACATGGCGGCAAAGAAGGACAAGCGCTTTACCACGGCCACCTTCTTTACCGCGCTGACCGACTTCACCGAACCCGGCGAGCTGGGCGTATTCATCGACGAGGAACAGCTCGATTCCCTCGAGGACAAGATGGAGGAAGAAGGCGGCGTGCTCGAAGGCGCGTCCATGGCGAGCACCTTCAACATGCTGCGTGCGAACGACCTGATCTGGTCCTTCGTGGTGAACAATTATCTCCTCGGCAAGGAGCCCTTCCCGTTCGATTTGCTCTATTGGAACTCGGACTCGACGCGTATGCCGGCCGAGATGCACAGCTTCTACCTGCGCAAAATGTATCAGGAGAACAAGCTGATCGAGCCTGGCGGTGTCGAGCTCAACGGGGTGCCGATCGATTTGTCAAAAATCGACCTGCCGGTCTTCATGCTGTCGACCAAGGAAGACCATATCGCACCGTGGAAATCGACCTATGCGGCCACGCAGATCTACAAGGGCCCGGTGAAGTTCTGCCTCGCGGGCTCGGGCCATATCGCCGGCGTGGTCAACCCGCCGACGGTCGAGAAATACGGCTACTGGACGGCGGCCAAGAACCCGGCCGACCCGGACAAATGGTTCGAGAGCGCCAAGGAAAATCCCGGCTCATGGTGGCCCGAATGGCGCAAATGGCTGGCCAAGAATGCCGGCGGCCAGGTCGACGCCCGCGCCCCGGGCGATCAGAAGCTCAAGGTGATCGAGGCCGCGCCGGGCAGCTACGCGAGCCTGCGTCTCGACACGGAAGAGAAATAGCACCACACGCCGCTGAGATGCCCGGATCAAGTCCGGGCATGACGGTTCTTGGATCGGTTCGGGCTGGTTAGAAACCCGCCCCTACAGCGAGCGAATAAGAACGTAGGCGCGGGCTTGGTTTTGCCTGGCGGGTTAGAAACCCGTCCCGACAGCGAGCGAATAAGAACGTAGGGGCGGGTCTGCGACCCGCCCGTGCAGGTGTGACCTACTTCGCGCCGTTGCCGGACTTGATGTGGTTCTGGGCCAGTTCGCAGTAAGTCGCGACGGATTCCGGCCAGAAATCGAGCTCCGCCTGGCGCAGCTCGCGCAAGGGTTTGGCCGGGATGCCCGCCCACAGCTCACCCGCCTTCACGACCTTGCCCGGCGAGACCACCGCGCCGGCCGCAACCATCGCACCTGTCTCGACGACCGCGCCGTCGAGGATCACCGAGCGCATGCCGATGAAGCAGCCCGACTGGAGCGTGCAGGCGTGGATCAACGCCGAATGACCAATGGTGATGTCGTCGCCGATATGGGTCGGCATCTCGGCCGTGCCGTCCGCGCGCGGTCCGTTCACATGGATCACGGTGCCGTCCTGGATGTTGACCCGTTCGCCAATGCGGATCGGCGCGCCATCGCCACGCAGGACGCATGAGTACCAGACGCCCGACCCGGCGCCGATATGTACGTCCCCGATGACGGCGGCGTTGTCGGCGATGAACACGTCGTCGGCGATGGTCGGCGTAACGCCGAGATAGGGTTTCACGGGGTTGGTCATGCTTGCATTCCTTTGCATTCGCTCGTTTCAGGCACCCTTAGCCTGCCAAAGGGTGCGGGTGCCGTCTCATGCTTCGACAAGCTCAGCATGAGGTCTTGTTGGTTTTAAAGCCCTTTGCCTTCTCCGGCGCCAATCAGCAGGTTCAGCGTCTGGACGGCCTGTCCGGATGCCCCTTTTCCCAGATTATCGATCACCCCTGCAACCACGGCCTGCCCCGTCCGGTCGTTATGGAGCACATGGAGGCACAATTCGTTGGTGTGGTTCAACGCTTCGGGATCAAGCGTGGTCACATCTTCATCCAGAGGGGCCACCGTGACAAACCGCTCGCCCGCATAGTGATCCGACAGCACCGCGTGCAGGTCACCCGCCGTCGGCGTAGCCGGAAGATGCCAGAGCGCCAGGGGCACCTGGACCAGCATCCCCTGCCGGTATCGGGCCACACTCGGTACAAACAGCGGCGCGTGGCCCAGGCCCGACCAGCGCTGGATCTCCGGCACATGCTTGTGCTGCAGCCCCAGCGCATAGCTGTAGACGACCGAATCCGTATGGTTGTCCGCGCCCGGGTCCTCGAACGCGGCGATCAGCGACTTGCCGCCGCCGGAATAGCCCGACACGGCATTGATCGAGACGGGATAGTCCGCCGGCACCAGTCCCGCCGCGACCAGCGGATGCAGCATGGCCACAGACGTAATCGCGTAACAGCCGGGGTTGCTGATCCGTGTGGACGCGCGCATCACGTCGCGATGGTTCTTGTCATACTCGGGGAACCCATAGGCCCAGCCGTCAATCGCCCGGTGTGCGGTCGAGGCGTCGATCACCACCGTGTCGCCCTCGACCATGGCCACGGCCTCGCGCGCGGCATCGTCGGGCAGGCACAGGATCGCCACGTCGGCCGCATTGAGCGCGTCCCGACGGGCCGCAGCATCCTTGCGCGCATCCTCGCCCAGATGGATGAGCGAAATGTCGTCGCGCGGCGAGAGCCGTTCGTTGATCTGCAGGCCGGTCGTCCCGACCTCGCCATCGATGAAAACTTGCGTGGTCATGTTGCACCTGATTAAGCGTGTCGGACTTATACCGAAATACGCGCAAATGCGAACTAGAACATGCCGTTCGGGTTGGCGGAGGTTGCGGGAATAATCTGCAACACGTCCCAATGCTCGACGACCTTTCCGGCTTCATCGAACCGGAAGATATCGATCCCGGCATATTCCTGGTCGCCGGGCCATACCTGATGACAGTGAAGGACGACCAAGTCGCCCTCGGCCAGCGCGCGCTTGAAGTGCACCTGTTTGCCCGGATATTCCTCGCGCATCCGCTCGAAATAGTCGATGAAGGCCTCCTTGCCGTCTCCGACCTCCGTATTGTGCTGGATGTAGTCGTCGCCGACATAAATCTCGACCGCCTCGCGCGGCTTGCCCTGGTTGAACATCAGGTCATAGAAGTCCATCGCAGCCTTTTTGTTCTGATCGGTGGCATCGGTCATCTGTTCGTTTCCTGTCTGCACCCGGGTATAGCGATATCATATCGTCAAAATCGGAAGCTCCACACCTTCGGGACCGTCATGCGAAGCGTAACACCGCGCCATGTCCGAGAATATTCCGTCACAATTTGTCACCGGATTCTCATGCAGTCGTGACTGGCAACGCGGGCTTTCGTCACCCAAAACATCACAATAGAGTTCGTTAGGTTCCTCGGTTAAGGCTCGCACGTCCGCGACACGAACAAGCCCGTGAAAGGTTCAGCCATGGCGTCGGCTCGTAACGTCCCATCCCGCATTTTCCTGATTATAACCCTCGCCACGCTTGCACTGCTCCCGGTCAACGCTTTGCGCGCACAGGAAAAGCCATCATTACCGGACTATGTAATCGAGGATTTCGGCACGCCTCCCGCGGTACCGGAAGGTGCGCTGTCCGAAGCGCTTCAATCGGCCGTGACGGTCGCCTTTGTCGAAAGCATGGAACGAACAAGCTGGCAGGAAGCGCAGATCAACGCCCTGGACGAAATCATCGAGGCCAATGACCCACGGATCGCATGGCTCATCGCGGACCTGATGCGGTTTGCACCCAGTCGCCAGTTGAATTCTGATCTTGCCGAAGCGGCCTCGCGGTTACTGGGCATCGCGCCGCCAACCAGCAACCATTGGGGCGTCGTCACCGACCATCTCATTGCCTGGGATATCCCGGCACCCCCGGACTATTTGCGCTTCAAGCGCGCCATATTCACGACCCTTGTCCCGGGCTGGGATAAAATCTTCGTGCCCGGCGATATCGACTGGCGGCACGTCTCATGGGGCGGCGTGCTGATCGACGATCGCGCCTACAACGAGACCCTCAAATCGTGCAATTGCATTCCCGCAGCAGACAACCCCGAAACGAGCAGTGCTGAAGACGCCACGTGGCTCAAGGACGAGGATATCGTTTTCGGTATCGGGGTGAACGGCGCGTTTCGGGCCTACCCGCGGCGAATCATGGAAGTACGCGAAATGGTCAACGACACCTTGGGAGGGCGCGATCTGGGAATTCCGTACTGCACCTTGTGCGGATCGGCGCAGGCCTATTTCACCGACCGGCTGCCCGGCGGCATCGAACGCCCGGTCCTGCGCACGTCCGGCCTGCTCATCCGGTCCAACAAGGTGATGTACGACGTCAATACATTCTCCGTGTTCGACACGTTTCTCGGCACCGCGGTGACCGGGCCGCTTGCCGAGAAGGGTGTCAAACTCCCGCAGGCCAGCGTCGTGACCACCGACTGGGGCAGGTGGAAGAAACGACACCCCGAGACGACCGTTCTGCTTGAAAAATACGCGCTCGGTCGCGACCCCGACTTCCGCAATGGCCGGGATGCCGACGGCCCCATCTTCCCGATCGGCAATGTCGATCCCCGTTTGCCGGTGCATGAGGACATCATCGGCGTGCTGACGGCTTCGGGAAAACCAGTGGCGTTCCAGCGCAGCCGGGCACTCGTGGCATTGAAAAGCGGTGACGAGATCGCCTTCGAGAATGTCCGCCTGCATCTGGAGGCGGGCGGCATCAAGGCCGTCGATGCGAACGGCGATGATCTGGGAAGTCACGAAGCATTCTGGTTCGCCTGGTCGCAGTTCCATCCTCAGACCGTGCTTTGGGAAGACTGAAAGCGGCCACACCACCCACCAAAGAAAACGGCGCCCCCGGGAACGGGGACGCCGTAAACTTTTCCGAGAACGTTGCGCCTAGCGCTTCGAGAACTGGAAGCTGCGTCGGGCTTTGGCGCGACCGTATTTCTTACGCTCGACGACGCGGCTGTCACGGGTGAGCATGCCGACCTTCTTGAGGATCGGCCGCAGTTCAGGTTCGCGCAGCATCAGCGCCTTGGAGATACCGTGGCGTACGGCGCCGGCCTGGCCCGAAAGCCCGCCGCCGGTCACCGTGCAAACGATGTCGTACTGGCCGAGCCGGTCGGTAACCTGGAACGGCTGGGACAGAACCATCCGCAGCACCGGGCGGGCGAAATACACTTCGCCCGAACGGCCATTGACCGTGAGCTGACCCGAGCCCGGCTTGATCCAGACGCGGGCAACCGCATCCTTACGCTTGCCGGTCGCATAGGTGCGGCCCTGCTCGTCGATCTTGGGCTCGACCTGAACCTGGCCCGTGGCCTCGGCGAGTGCTGCGGCGGCAGCTGCAATAGCGGTATCGCCCGCGGCGGTTTCTTTGGTGTTCTGGGTTTCGTCGGTCATGCCGCGCCACCCCTCTTGTTTTTGTCGTTCATGGAAGCGAGATCGAGCACCTGAGGCTGCTGGGCCTCATGGGGGTGTTCGGCCCCGGCGTAAACTTTGAGCTTGCGATATTGCTCGCGACCCATCTTGGTCTTCGGCAGCATCCGCTCGATCGCCTTGCGGACGACCACATCGGATTGCGGGCTGTCGAGATACTTCTCGGCCGTGCGCGCCTTGATGCCGCCCGGATAGCCGGTGTGCCAGTAATAGGTCTTGTCTTCGCGCTTGTTGCCGGTCAGCCGGACCTTGTCGGCATTGATCACGACGACATGGTCGCCACAATCGATGTTCGGCGTGTACATCGGCTTATGCTTGCCGCGCAGGCGCATCGCGATGATCGATGCCATACGGCCGAGCACGACGCCTTCGGCATCGATGATCCACCACTTGGCTTCAACCTCGCTGGGTTTCGCTGAATATGTCTTCATGGCGCTGGCCACCTTCTCCTGATATCTCTGTCTCGTGCGCTTCGGCGTGTCATTTGCCGCGAACGAGATGCCGCCACCGGAACCACAATGGTTCGGGCAGCGGCGTCAGGGTTCTATGGCACCGGATTGGGGATGTCAAACCAAATTATGTGTTTTACTGCATAGGCTTACGAGAGCGGTATTATAATACCTAACACCTGACAGACTCTTGAACAAACCCGGTCCGGGAGGCACATTGCCTTCGATTGCGAACCGGCCCATGTTCCGCACACAACCCGCAACGGACCCGCCATGAGCGACACGCAAACGATCGAAAAAAGACCCGCAGACGCCGGTCCCTTCGTCCAACGCACCGACAATGATGGTGCAGACGGCGTGACCTGCCTGACCCTGAACCGGCCTGACAAACTCAACGCCTTGTCGGAAGGCATGCTCGCGGCCCTGCAGGCCGAACTGGATAATATCGCCGCGAACCGAAGCGTGCGCGTGGTCGTGCTTACCGGCAACGGCCGTGCGTTCTGCGCCGGGCACAATCTCAAACAGATGCGTGCGAATTACAGCCTCGAATATCAGCAGGCGTTGTTTGCGACCTGTTCGACGATGATGCAGTCGGTCTTGCGCCTGCCCCAGCCGGTCATCGCCAAGGTGCGCGGGCTGGCGACGGCGGCGGGCTGCCAGCTGGTCGCGACCTGCGACCTGGCGGTCGCGGCCGATACGTCCAGGCTCGCGACGTCGGGCATCAATGTCGGCCTGTTCTGCTCCACCCCCGGCGTGGCAGTCGGCCGCGCCCTGCCCCGCAAGCACGCGATGGATCTGCTGCTGACCGGCGATTTCCTCGAAGCCCCGCGCGCGGCCGAGATCGGCCTGATCAACCGAGCGGTGCCCGAAGAAACGCTCGACGAAGAGGTGGCCGAACTGGCCGCCAAGCTCGCGCGCAAGAGCGCCCATGCGCTGGCACTCGGCAAACAGGCGTTCTATCGCCAGCTCGAGATGGGCATTACGGATGCCTATGCGTTTGCGGGCGAGGAAATGGCGCGCAACATGATGGACCGGGACGCCGCCGAGGGCATCGATGCGTTCATCGAGAAGCGCGATCCCGAATGGGACCAGGGCCCGCGCCACGATCCAGGTTCAGAGGATGACTAAGAGATGAGCGACTTTTCCTATTCCGACGATGTGCTGCGAAACCTGTTCGATGAGGTAAAGACCATCGGCATGGTCGGCGCAAGCCCGCGCGGCGAAACCCGGGCCAGCTGGCGCGTCATGCGCTACCTGCAGAACGAAGGTTACAAGGTCTACCCGGTGAACCCGGACGCGCTGGGCCAGGAAATCCACGGCGAGAAGGTCTATGGCTCGATCCTCGACCTGCCGGAGAAGGTCGATATGGTCGATATCTTCCGCCTGCCATGGAAGGTCGTCCCCGTCGTCGACGAGGCGATCGAACTGGGCGTGCCCTACATCTGGATGCAGCTGAAAGTCATCAACGAGGAGGCCGCGGCCAAGGCCGAGGCGGCCGGTGCCACCGTGATCATGGACCGCTGCCCCGCCATCGAATTGCCCCGCCTGCAGGCGGCGGCCTAGGAAAAGACACATGAGCGATTTGTACTATCCCGACTGGCAGATCCGCCGTGTGCTGCGCGATACGGACGTCATCGCCATGGTCGGCGCCAGCACCAACTGGAACCGTCCCAGCTACTTCGCGATGAAATATCTCCAGGAAAAGGGCTACCGGGTGATCCCCGTGAACCCGCGCGCCGCGGGCGAGACCCTGCTCGGCGAGGAGGTCTATGCGAGCCTCAAGGACATCCCGGTGCCGATCGACATGGTCGATATCTTCCAGCGCTCCGACCGGGTGCCGCCGGTGGTCGATGAGGCGATCGAGGTGGGCGCGAAGGTCATCTGGATGCAGCTGACCGTGCGTCACGACGAAGCGGCGAAGAAGGCCGAGGATGCGGGCATGACCGTGATCATGGACCGCTGCCCGAAGATCGAGTTCGGCCGCCTGACCGGCGAACTCGGCTGGAGCGGCATCAACACCAAGGTGATCACCTCGCGGCGTTCGCGCCAGATCAGGGCCTGAACGAGGATTACTCACACATGCGTCATGCCCGCGCAGGCGGGCATCCATAAACGCGGACGCAAGCCAGGGCAGATGCCTGAGTTTATGGGTTCCCGCCTTCGCGGGAACGACGAACCGAAAAGGCGAAGGACATCAAAATGACCGACAACCGCAACGACATGCGCCCGCCCGGCTTCGAGACCCTGGCCATCCACGCCGGGGCCTCACCCGACGAGAAGACCGGCGCGCGCAATGTGCCGATCTATCAGACGACGGCCTATGTGTTCGACGATGCCGACCACGCGGCTTCGCTCTTCAACCTGCAGACCTTCGGCTACATCTATTCGCGACTGACCAACCCGACGGTGTCGGCCCTTGAGGAAAAGGTCGCGGCGCTGGAAGACGGGCGCGGTGCCGTCGCGTGTGCCAGCGGGCATGCGGCCCAGATGCTGGCGATGTTCGTGCTGATGAACCCGGGCGACAATTTCGTCGCCTCGCGCAATCTCTACGGCGGCTCGGTTACGCAGTTCTCGCACACCTTCAAGAAGTTCGACTGGCATGTGAATTTCGTCGACCCGGCCGATCCGGAAAATTTCCGCAACGCCATCGACGAGAAGACCAAGGCGATCTTCCTCGAGGTGCTGGCCAACCCGGGCGGCATCATCGTCGACCTGGAGCCGATCGCCGAGATCGCCAGGGAGGCCGGCATCCCGCTGATCGTCGACAACACGATGGCGACGCCCTATCTCTGCCGCCCGTTCGAATGGGGCGCGGATATTTCAATCCACTCGATGACCAAGTTCCTCGGCGGCCACGGCACGTCCATGGGCGGCGTGGTGGTCGAGAGCGGGCATTTCGACTGGGCCCAGAACGACAAGTTCCCGTCGATGACCGAGCCCGACCCGGCCTATCACGGCCTCACCTTCTACGAGACCTTCGGCGACTTCGGTTTCTCGACCAAGGCCAAGGCGGTCGCGCTACGCGATCTTGGCCCGACCCTGGCCCCCCAGAACGCGTTCAACATCCTGACCGGCATCGAAAGCCTGCCCGTGCGCATGGACCGGCACCTGCAGAACGCCCAGGCGGTCGCGGAGTTTCTCGAAGGCCACCCGGCCGTGGCGTGGGTGTCCTATGCGGGCCTCAAATCGAGCCCGTATCACGCGTTGGCGAAGAAATACCTGCCCAAGGGCCCCGGCTCGGTCTTCACGTTTGGATTGAAGGGCGGCTATGAAGCGGGCGTGCGCGCGGTGGAGAGCGTCGAGCTGCTGTCCCATCTGGCCAATCTCGGCGACACGCGATCCCTGATCATCCACCCGGCCTCGACCACCCACCGCCAGCTCACCGAGGAACAGCAGATCGCCTCGGGCGCGGGCCCGGACGTGGTCCGCCTGTCGATCGGGCTGGAGACGGTCGACGACATCATCGCCGATCTGGATCAGGCGCTGAGTTACGCGCAAGAAAAGGCGGCGGAGTAGGCTTCAACAGGACAACACCGATGCTGCCGCCCGAGATAGAAAGCAGGATATTCAAGGATTTACGCACCTGCGCGTTGAATTATCGCCATGGTGCCGAAGGCAACCCTACGTGGACAACCAGAATCGCACACGACATTTGTCGGCACGGCGAAGAAGCTGGTTACTGGGCTGCTGCATTGCGGTTTAAGCCCAAGTATCAACGCATGAACAGTATCCGAAACGAATGGCTCTTCGACGCTGTGTGGTTGAAATACATCGGCGAGAATCTGGTATCGATCCCTTTGGCGATGGAATGCGAGTGGGGAACTGACTCGGAGATCGACGATGATTTTCAGAAGTTAATCGTTTCCCGAGCAAGTTTGAGAGTCATGGTCTTTGGTGACCGCAACCTCAAGAACGACACCACCGCAGAAAGACTTTGGCTAAGCGCAAAGCTTTTCGAAGAGAGCGCAGGCGACCGATATCTGCTCGCCGGCTTCGAGAACCTCGAGGACGGCTGGACGTTCTATCGGTTCACAGTCGGGGAAGGCTTGGAGAAATGCGATGCTTTTGGACACGCAACATCCGAACCCGCCCAGTTCAGATGGAACACCATCAAAAACTAAAGACCGCGCCACCCTGAGGTGACGCGGCTTCCTAAACTCAATCTACTGAAGCGTAATACCTACTCCGCAGCCTCGGCCTTGTACCACTGGCCGGGCATGCCGCCGTTGATGGCGTAGGCCAGCGCCTGGACCACCTGGAACGGCTCGCGGGCCACGCCCTTGGCTGCGGCATCCACTTCCTTCAGCGCATGATCATGCTCGGGCGGGTGCAGGGTGATGATCGGCTTGCCCATCGCCGACGCGTAGCCGGCGTCGAAGGCCGCGTTCCACTGTTTGTATTTCTCGCCGAACCGCACGACGACCACGTCGGCCTGCTCGATCAGCGTGCCGGTGCGGATGGAGTTGAGCATCGCACCCTTGTGGTCGTGCCAGAACTTGTCCGGCTCGGGACCGAAGACCGCGACGCCGCAATCGTCGGAATCGTCATGCTCGGTGATCGGGGCGGCGAAGGTGACCGGCAGGCCCGCCTCGGCGCAACCATTCTCGATCTGCTCGCGCCAGTCGGAATGAATTTCCCCCGACAGATATATCTTCCAAACCTTGTCGTTCATGGGTCTTCCCCCGCATATCCAGTGAATGTGATGGCTTGGCCCGGTTATAGCAAACACGCTGCCGTCTCGCGAATCCCGCATTGTCCGTGATGAAATACCCGGGTCAAGCCCGGGTATGACCTGAATCGTTCGAGTTATTGATTTCCCCCAAAGACCGTCATGCCCGCACTTGTTGCGGGCATCCACGGCCCCCTGCCCTGCGGAAAACCTTCACATGAAACAACGACGTGGATGGCCGGAACAAGTCCGGCCATAACGAATGTGTGTCGGGCATCGGCGTTTTCCAGAGACCGTCATGCGCGGACTTGATCCGCGCATCTCAGGATCTGTTCGCAGTGCTTTCCGCCACAATCCAGTCGAAATATTCGCTATTGCCACCCGCCAGCGGAATCTCGACCACGCAAGGCACGTCATAGCTGTGCAGGGCCTTTACGCGCGCGGTCAGCGCCGGGACGTTCACCGCGGCGGTCTTCAAAATCAGGACGGTCTCCGACCCGTCCTCCACCGCACCTTCCCACCAGTAGATCGAGTGCATGCCGTCGATGATGTTGGCACAGGCCGCCAGCCGCGCGCGCACGACCGTCTCACCGATCTGTCGCGCCTCGTTAACCGAACCGCAAGTCACGTAGACCATGCTGGCGGCTGAACTTGGCCGGGATTCTCCGGACATTTGGGCCTTTCCGGACGGATGCTTGGCGTGGGCGACATTGTACACTACGATCCGCCACATCGGCAGCCACGCGAACGCGCTGCACCGATGGGGAAGATTATGGCGGTCAGCAAGAATTTCACGGCCCGGAACGCGGCGCAGACCAATGTCGTCGCGCTACAGCCCCATCGTCCCCGCGGCGACCGGAAGACCGCACCGCGCGGCAATCTGAGCGGCGCCCAGCGCGCCTGGCTGACACGCGGCCTCGAACAACCTGGCGGCAAACTGCCCCTGTTCGACCGGGACGGTCAGAGAATAAGCGACCGCACGGTCCGCAGTTGCATCCGTCACGGCTTTGCCGAACCCTGGTTCGACAACCCGATCAAGCCCGACTGGCTGGTTTGCCGCCTCACCGACAAGGGGCGCATCGCGCTGGCCGGTTGACGGACTATCGCGGCGCTAACCTTTCGGAAACCGCGAACCGTTAACCTGCGGCCTGTGAGTATGCCCATGCGTCAATACGCGGGCAGAGGCTGAAACGGTTGCAGCGCATGTCATCGCAAGACACGACACCCGATCCGTCCCCGGACCTGGAAATGGACCCGGAAACGGATCCGGAGGAACAGGATTTCTCGCCCTCGGAGAACCTTGCGGACCCCGAACTGCGCAAGCTGTGTGCGGCCGCATTGGCCGAATGGAAAGACCAGATACCCGAGGAAGAACGCGCCTGGACCAACGTCGACGAAATCGTCCTCGAGGCGCAGGTATTGTTGATGTGCGAGGCGATCGCCGATCGGCAGTTGCAGAACCGTCGCCTCGAAAAGGCCGTCGCGGAAGTCGGCCAGGCGCGCCGCGATGAAGTTGTCATACTGGTTCGAAAGCGGTTGTTCGAGAAAGACGAGTATCTGACGCGGCTGCGCCGTGTGGAGCCGTTTTTCCGACAGTTGATCAAGGGCGAGATGAACAGGTCGGTGACCCGACCGGCGAAGATCAACAAAACAGCAAAATCCTGATCGGTGCCGTTCGCGCCGGCGCTACCAGGTCATCACGCCGCCGTATTTGAGGTCGGGCGCATCGTCTTCTTCCGAGAACATCAGCACCCACTCATCGACCGGCATGTAGCGCGCCGCCAGGAAGCGATACAGATCACGTACCCGCTCGACGAGGTTGAATGTCTCCGGCTGACGCGGGTCGATGCCGCCCCAGAACTCGATGGGTTCGTCCCAGGCCGACATGCGGCGGTACAGATCATTGCGTGAACTGCGGATGAACGCGCAGGCACCGTCGAAATCCGCGAACAGGGCCTCCAGGTCGGTCAAGCGCGCATCCACGTCGCCCAGAATTTCGTGGAGCGTCTTCACCGGGATGGGCAGTAGCCGCATTACCGGCTCAAACTCGCCCGATACGCTCATTTCCTTGGCGTGCATCTTCCGGATCGCGGTGACCACGGCTTTCACCCGGCAGATGGCCAGATGCTTGTCGCGCATGGATTCGATGAACGCAAACTCGGCGATCAGGCCATCCACCAGTTCGGTCGGATCGCCTTCGATCTCGATTTTCTCATTCAATGCCGCGATCGCGCCGTCGCGTTTGGACTCCGCATTCGCGGCCTCGTAGGCCGCGTCGATCTCCTTGACGTCGAGAATGGCCGGCGCGCCGCCTTCATGCCATGTCACGATCGCCAGATTGATCCGCCGGCGCGCGCGTTCCTCATGGACCGCTTCCGGGTCCCATGAGGCGTCGCCGGTGAGAACCTCGACGGGCACGGCATCGCCCGGCTTTATCGCCGAGACGAACTCCAGGCTCCGCGCCACTACATCCAGCATGATGCCGTCGGCGCTGTTCTTGTCGATGTGGAATTCCCGCGCGACACCCGTCAGCGTCAGGGTCACATCCTGGTCACCCATGTCGCCAACCAGCACCGGGCGTTCCTCCGGCGGGTCGGACAGGCGGAAATGCGTGTTCTCGAACGTCCGGAAAAACGCATGCTCGAACGACACGGTTTTCGGGAGCTCGACCGGGTTTTCACTCATCGCGCAGTTTTCCGCATTTCGCACATGGCAGAACGGTCGCACATAAACGTTAACGAACCGTCGCGGCGAACGAACCGGCGCGGCCGAAACCTTGAGAACGCGGGTGAAAATTGCGCCTGCAGGCAGGAATCGAACCCGGGCGCCGGGACGGCGGACCCGAATCTACGAGGTCGGGAGCAGATCGTTCAGGACACCCAGGAGTTCATCCGGCCGGAACGGCTTTCGGATGATCTCGGACGCGCCCAGCCCCTTGGCCATTTCAAGCATCATGGGCTTGCCTTCCGCATTCTCGACATGCCCGAGACCCGACATGGCCAATATCAGAATGTCGGGAAATCGGTCGCGAACGTTGCGAATGACTTCGATGCCGTCCATATGCGGCATGAAAATATCGGTGATCAGGACATCGGGAGCGGACGCGTCGAGCCGTTTCTCAAGCTCGCGACCATCGCTCGCGACCTCCACGTCGTAGCCATCCTTCAATAAAATTGCCTGCACGGTATCGCGCACCAGATCATCATCATCGATAACCAGCACCCGCGTCCTGGCGGTCCCCGCATCAATCATCTGTTTCGGCCTCCAGTTTGCGGGTCGCTCCCGCCCGATCGAGTGATTCACGAACGCGGGCGAATAGCGTCTCACGGGTAAACGGTTTCTGGATGAGATCGTAGCCGATTTCCGGCCATCCGGAACCCGCCAGCGCGTCACCCGTATAACCGGACATAAACAGCACGGGCATGTCCGGATGACTGCCCCGGACATGCCGTGCCACCTCCGGGCCCGTCACGCCTCTCGGCAAAACGACATCCGACAACAAAAGATCGAACTCCAAACCCGCGTTCAACTGGTTAAACGCCGCCACCCCGTGGCGTGCCGTCACGACGGTATAGCCCTTGGATTCAAGGCTCGCCTCGAGAAATGCGAGAACGTCCTCGTCATCTTCAATGACGAAGATCCTCTCGTCGCCCCCTCTGTTCGACATCTCTTCCGTCCGGGACAAATCATCCTCGATCGCGTCGTCCGGCACGGCGACGGGCAGATACAGGGTGATCGTGGTCCCGCCCCACTCGACGCTCGAAACCGTTACATCACCACCGGACTGGCGCGCGAAACCATAAACCATGCTCAGACCGAGCCCGGTGCCTTTGCCCGTCTCCTTGGTTGTGAAGAACGGCTCGAAGATATGCGCGGTATTCTCTGACGATATACCCAGCCCATTGTCGCGCACCGACAGCTCGACATATCTCCCCGGTGGCAATGGCGTGTCGCCCGCCCCCTGCCCCTCGCGGATAACCGTCTCGCTTGCCTCGAAGGTGATGGTGCCACCATCCGGCATGGCATCGCGTGAATTGAGCGCCAGATTCACAAGCGCGCTTTCGAGCTGGACCGGATCAATCAGCACCGGGGGCAAATCCGCCGCAACTTTCAAATCCAGCGTGACTCTGGCCTCTATCGTGCGCTCAAGAAGAGCAAACACGTCGGCGATGGTTTCCCGGACATCGACGACAACAGGTTGCAGGTTCTGGCGCCGCGAGAATGCGAGCAGCCGTTGGGTGAGATCCCCGCCCCGCTCGGCAGCGCGCAGAAGATTGCGCAGCAGTGTCCCGGCGACCGGATCGTCCGCAACATGATCCGCAAGCAGCGAGGCGTTCCCGAAAACGACCGTCAGAAGATTGTTGAAATCATGTGCAATGCCACCGGTAAGCTGCCCGACCATCTCCATCTTCTGCGATTGTTGCAGCTGGGATTCCACACGCCGCTGTTCGGTCACGTCCTGGGTCAGGCAGCCAACACCCGAAATATCGCCATGCTCATCCTTGATCGGAAATCGGATATTCCACAGCTCGAGTTCAGTCCCGTCGGCACCGGGAAACCTCTGAAGGCCCTCGGTCATTTCCCCGGTGGCCAGGACATGCCTGTCGAGCCGATCCACCTGCGCGGCGTTTTCCGGATCGACAAGATCGAAGATACTTTTCCCGACACGTTCGTCCCCCGTCAGGCCATGCACTTGGTCGTATACCGGTCCCACCGCCAGCCGAATCCGCATGTCGCGGTCCTTCAGGACGATGCCGCCAGGTAGGTTCTCGACGATCGCGCGAAAACGACCCTCGCTCTCGATTCGGGCCTGTTCGGCGCGCTTCAACTCGCTGACATCAACGAAACTCACCGCCGACTGACCACCCCGCGTGATTGTCACCCGACGGCGAATCCAGACATCACCCTCATATTCGTCCACGTTCCAGTCCGCCGCGAGGCGGGTGTTCTGGGTGATCCAATCATCGATTTTTCGTTCGCCGGTTTCGACCGACCTGGGTTGCCGTCCCGCCTTGATCAATTCGGTGCGCGCGGTGCCGCGCTTCAGCAAGGTCGCGGGTATCCGCATCAGGTCGGCATATTGTGTGTTCCAGGCCAAAAGCCGGTCGTCCTTGTCAAACATCGAGAATGCTTCCGTCGTATTGGAAATCTCGAGCCAGGTATCACGTTCCGACTGGAAATCCCGGCGCATCTTCGCGTTCCGGAATCGTTCGGTGATCACCGCGCGAATGGCCTTGTTGTTGATTCCAACGGCACCAATCATCGCGACCATGTACAGCAGTGAGACCGACGCCAGTGCCAAATCCGTGGTCGTCCCCAGCGACGCAAACGCCGCCGTGTTGGGCAGCAGGACGCCTAGAACATAAGCCGTTCCTGCCGGGCGCAGGGCGGAAAGCGTTGCCGTTCCTCCCGCCGCCATACCGGCAATGACTAAGAAAACAAAGGTCTCAAAAGGCGCCGGAAGGGTTATGTACACCACGAACGCCAGCGCGCCCCACAGGAGACCCGAGGTAAATCGCCAGACGATCGCCTCGATGTTCGTCGGGGGCGTTTTACGGTCGAGAACCGCGCGGTCGGTAAACGGGCGCCAGCGCATCCAGTTCGCGGTGGCCAGAATGATCTGTGCGATCGTCCAACCAAGCAGAATATCGACGGAGAGATGTCTCCAGAGGACAGCCGACACCACCAATGTCACACCGATGGTTGCCGCCGCGCCAATCCCCTGACGACGGGAAAACTCGTGCACGAGTTCGCCGTGCATCCGTTGACGATCGACTTCGGTTTCAACGCCGCCGACGGGGTCTTCGGGATCGATGCCAAGGGACGTCGTCGTCATACTTCCGATTCCGTTCGCGCGACGCCGTCTCGTCAATTTGTCGGCGCCACAGATTCCAAGGCGGTTCAACTGACAAGCGGGAATGCGACCAGCCGATCATTGCCAAACCAGCGATGTGAGACAATTGGTCGGGACGGCAGGATTCGAACCTGCGACCCCCACACCCCCAGTGTGATGCGCTACCAGACTGCGCTACGTCCCGACCGATCGGCGGGACTATAGAGACTTACGTTTCGGGATTGAAGCCCGTCTAGCGTGCTGAATCGAGAAGTTTGCGAACCGCCTCGAGTTCACCGAGAACCGATTTCAATTCCGCGCGTTGGTCGTCGGAAATGCCGGCCGCAGCGGGTGCCCGCGGTGCCGCGGGCGGTGTGACGGATGGCGGGTGTACGGGCGCCGGCGTCGCGTCGGACGCCGCCGGTTTCAGGCCGCCTTCCCGCAGCAGCTTCTGCACACCCTTGATCGTGTAGCCATCATCGTAGAGAAGCGCGCGGATCGAACGCAGCAGATCGACATCTTCGGGGCGATAGTAACGGCGGCCACCGCCTCGTTTCATCGGCCGGACCTGGGTGAATTTGGTTTCCCAGAACCGCAGGACATGCTGCGGCACATCAAGCTCGGTCGCGACTTCACTAATCGTACGAAATGCCGCGGCAGACTTGCCGCCGCGGCGCACTGACAGATTTCCGGTGTCGGTCATCCGTCCCGCTTAGTAAGAGGTGTCGGGTTCCGGAATCCCGCCACCCGGCGCGAAGCTCGGGGCGGATACCGGTTCCGTGGTTGTCCCCGGATCGTCGTTATCGTCGTTGATCCGCTTCTTCAGGACATGGCTGGGCCGAAACACCAAGACCCGGCGTGGCAGGATCGGCACTTCCTCACCCGTCTTCGGGTTACGCCCCATCCGCTGGCCCTTCTGGCGGACCTGAAAACTGCCGAAAGACGAGAGTTTGACCATCTCACCCCGGATCAGCGCGTCCGACATTTCAGCCAGCACCGATTCCACGAGATCAGCGGATTCGTTCCGCGACAGCCCCACTTCCTGGTAGACGGCCTCCGTCAACTGCGCGCGCGTAATCGTGTCATTCACCGCCTACTCTCCCACCCGTTTTTCGGTTTTGAAGACGGTACAGCGACAGCAGAAATGCGTCAATATCAAAGGATTGCTTTGATTGGTTAATCTAAAAAATTGATTCTGCGCGGTTGACGCCGCTACCAGCGCACGATTCCCGACCCCCAGGTCAGACCGCCACCCATGGCCTCAAGCAGGACCAGGTTCCCCTCCTGAATGCGCTTGTCCTCGACCGCGACGGAAAGCGCCAGCGGAATCGATGCCGCCGATGTGTTGGCGTGCTGATCGATCGTTACCACGACGCGCTCTCCGGTTATGCCGAGCTTGCGCGCCGTACCATCGATAATCCGCCGATTGGCCTGATGGGGGACAAACCAGTCGATTTCTTCGGCTTTCAGCCCCGTAGCCTCCAGCGCCTCGACGGTTACGGCAGCCATCTTCGTGACCGCGTGCTTGAAAACCTCGCGGCCCTCCATGCGCAAATGCCCGACCTGTCCGGTGGAGGACGGGCCGCCGTCCACATAAAGCAAATCATGCAGCCGGCCATCGGAATGCAGATGGGTTGAAAGAATGCCACGATCCGCGCTCGTCCCGTCGCCCTCGGCCGCTTTCAGCACCACGGCCCCCGCGCCGTCACCAAACAGTACGCATGTGGAACGGTCTTCCCAGTCGAGAATATTCGAGAATGTCTCGGCGCCGATCACCAGGGCGCTTTCGGCCTGCCCGACCTTGATGAAATTGTCGGCCGTCGCCAGCGCGAATACAAAGCCCGAGCACACCGCCTGAACATCGAACCCCATGCTGCCATTGGCGCAGCCCAGCTTCGATTGGACCACCGTGGCGGTTGCGGGAAAGGTCTCATCGGGTGTCGAGGTCGCGACCAAGATGATATCGATATCGTCCGGCCCCATGCCCGCAGCGGCGAGCGCACGTTGTGCTGCTGCGGTTGCAAGGTCCGACGTCATCTCGCCATCCGCCACGATGTGACGTTGCCGGATGCCGCTGCGTTCCTGGATCCACTCGTCCGACGTTTCAATGCGCTCGGCGAGTTCGGCATTGGTCACCACCCGGTCCGGCAGGTAAGCGCCGATACCGGCAACTATCGATCGCCGCACCATCACGAGGCCGCAGCCTGCGGACGCAGGGAATCCAGCTCCAGCCGGTCCACCGTCGTCTTCAGAGAGGCGTTACCGCCATACTTCACCATATCGATCGCTACTCCGATGGCGGTTGCAAAACCGACGGCATCCGTGCCGCCGTGACTTTTGACGCAGACACCGTCGAGACCCAGGAACATGGCCCCGTTATATCGGCGGGGGTCGCTGCGGTTGCGCAGCTTGTCGAATGAACGCTTGGCAAAGATATAACCGATCTTAGCCCAAAACGAATTACGAAAGGTCTCACGCACAAAGGCGTTGATGAGCTTGGCCGTCCCCTCGGCTGTTTTGAGCGCGACATTGCCGGTGAACCCATCCGTCACAACCACATCGACGGCACCGGCCGGGATATCGTCACCCTCGACGAAACCGACAAACTCGCCGGGCAGGTCGAGTTCGCGCAGTAATTCCGCGGCAACCTTGAGGGCGTCATTCCCCTTGGTTTCCTCTTCCCCGACATTCAGCAGGCCGACTGTCGGATTCTCGATGCCGAGAATGGTCCGCGCGAAGACCTCACCCATGATCGCGAATTCGACGAGGTTGCGCTCGCTGAAGCGAATATTCGCGCCCAGATCGAGCATCACGGTTTCGCCCCGCAGGGTCGGAAAGAATGACGCGATCGCCGGGCGGTCGATGCCATCGAGACGCTTGAGCACGAACATCGCCATGGCCAGCAGCGCACCGGTGTTCCCGGCGGACACAACGCCGTTGGCCTCGCCCTGCTTGACGGCCTCGATCGCGCGCCACATCGATGTCTCGTGGCCATTGCGCACAACCTGCGACGGCTTGGCGTCCGCAGCGACCCCTTCGGGGGCATGGCGTATTTCAACGAATTCATCGAGGCCGCGCTGCTTCGCAACCCGCGCAGCGAGATCCTTCTCATCGCCGAACAGCAGGAAACGCGCGTCGGGATGCCGGCGCCTGGCGATATTCGCGCCCGCAACCACGATGTGCGGCGCGTCGTCGCCGCCCATGGCGTCCAGGGCGATGGTGATCTGATCGCTCAACGGGTCCGCTCTCCAGCCGGACGCGGAGTCCGGGGTTGGCCTCTAGATCTTCTCCTTGACCTCGATGACCTGACGGCCCTTGTAGTAGCCGGTCTTCATGTCGACATGATGGGGGCGATGGAACTCGCCCGTCGTCTCATCTTCGACATAAGCCTGCTGCTTCAACGAGTCGTGCGCGCGGCGCATGTTCCGTCGCGATTTCGAAACTTTCTTCTTGGGTACAGCCATCTGATTCCCTTTCGCGGGAAGTATAAATTATCTGAGCATGCCGGGGGGCGGCTGCTAATTATCCAAAAATGCACCGCTGGGCAAGCGAATCGCAAGTTTTCTGAACGAAAACATTGGTGAATGCGAATTATTTTTTGTCGTCATCACGCAATGCGGCCAGTGCGGCGAAGGGTCCGGAAGGTTTACCCGCCTCGTCATCGACCTCCTCGAACTCGGCGTCCGGCGCGCGCGGATAGGGGTCGAGCGCCAGGGAAAGGTTCTGCACAATCAGGTCGCCGACCTCGATCTCGTCGTCCACAATGGGCTCAACGGGGTCTTCGTCGTCACCCTCATCTTCCTCGAGTCGGGCGGAAAACCGCTGATAAACACGCACATCGATATGCTGTGCAACCGGCTCGAGCGTGACGACGCAAGCCTGAACAATGTCCGCCAGAATGCGCCCGACCAGGTTCACGTCACCCGTGAGATCACGAAACAATTCCAGTTCCGCCGACAGGCTCTCGATGGACAGGATGTCGAGGCGTTCGGCGATCGCGGCGCATTCGACCGCATCCACGTGGATTTTCTCGACCTGACGCTCGGCGGCGGACAATTCCACAATCGAGATGGATCGCAAAAGTTCTGGTGTGACGGTCTCGGTCATGCTGCACCGACCCCCGGCGCGACACCGGCGCCTGTCTCGGGCTCAGGAAACACCGGGCGGGCTTCCCACAACGCGTCGGGTGCGCAGCCGTCGACGGCATCGCGGGCGCAGCGCACATACGCGATCATCGCCGCCACCTCGCCATCCGTGGGTTCGGTGCTGGCGTATAGGTTGCGGCGCAGGGCGGCGGCCATCTCGGCATCGCCGGCGGCCAGGCCGCGCTCATAGGCAGAGATACGTCCGTGCAGATTGCGCGCGAGTTTCTTCATCCGCTTGCCGATCCCCATGTCGCCGAGCCCCACTTCGCGCAACGCAACATCGAAATCGTCGAAAATCTGATCGTGCAGGGTCTGGGCAATGCGCGGCCCCTGGCCCCCGGCCCGTTTCAGGCGGCGCAGCAATATGTACGCATGCAGACAAACCATCTCGTATCGACCGAGCATGGTGTCGGGTACGCCATAGGTCGCATAAAACGCCGGACGCCGCGCTTGGTCGATAACGACCGCGAGCAGGCGTGCGGCCAATTCCCGCCGCTGTTTGCGTTCTCGAATCCAGTTCATCATGTCAGTTTGAGCATCGGATTTTGCTAATCTCCGGACCGGTTGACACGGCGAAACGGCGGGTGCCATCGTCTTGCCCGATCTGATCCATTGCAACGCGAACTGCGGAACTGTCTGCCCGATGAAATTGTTTGTCCGACACGGTCGTATCCTTGTCTTGCTCGCGGCGCTCAGCGCCTGCGCGCCCATCGTCAATGTGCGCGGCCAGGAACCGGACCCCGACGCGCTTGCCGCGATCGAACCCGGCGAAACCAGCCGCCGTGACGTCCAGCAAACGCTGGGCAGCCCGTCGACCGAAGGCGTCTTTCGCACGAATATCTGGTACTACATGTCCGAGCGGACGGAAACCGTCGCGTTCTTCGCACCCGAGCTTCTCGAGCGAAAGATCGTCGCCATTGTCTTCAACGATCGTGATGTCGTGGAAGATGTTTTCACCTACACCGAGAATGACCGCCGCGAGGTCGAACTCGTCAGCCGGGTGACGCCGACCGCCGGCAACGAGTTGTCGTTGATCCAGCAATTGTTCGGCAATATCGGCCGCTTCGCGGGCACGGGCGGCGGCCCGTAGAGACCCGCAGCTACGGCCGCGCCGGAGAAACCCACCCAACAAAAAACCCCCGCGGCATATGCCCCGGGGGTTTTTCGTCAAATTTGTTTGCGCCTAGAGGTTTGCCAGCACGGCCAACACCAGGAGCGCCACGATGTTCGTGATCTTGATCATCGGGTTCACAGCCGGACCGGCGGTATCCTTGTAGGGATCACCAACCGTGTCGCCGGTAACCGCCGCGTGGTGCGCGTCGGATCCCTTGCCGCCATGATTGCCGTCCTCGATGTACTTCTTGGCGTTGTCCCAGGCACCACCACCAGCAGTCATGGAAATCGCGACAAACAGACCGGTCACGATCACGCCCAGAAGCATCGCACCCAGCGACGAGAAGGCCGCCGACTTGCCCGCGATCAACAGGATGATCACAAACAGAACGATCGGTGACAGAACCGGCAGCATCGAGGGGATAATCATCTCCTTGATCGCCGCGCGCGTCAGCATGTCGACACACTTGCCATATTCCGGCTTGCCCGTGCCTTCCATGATGCCCGGGATTTCCTTGAACTGACGCCGGACCTCAACCACGACCGAACCCGCCGCACGGCCAACGGCCGTCATGCCCATGGCGCCGAACAGGAACGGCAACATGCCGCCCACGAACAGGCCAACAACAACGTAGGGATTGGTCAGCGAGAAGTTGAGCACGACACCCTCAAAATACGGATGCGCCGTCGATGTGGAGATGAAGAACTCCAGATCAGACGTGTAGGCCGCGAACAGAACCAACGCACCCAGACCGGCCGAACCAATGGCATAGCCCTTGGTCACCGCCTTGGTGGTGTTGCCGACCGCGTCGAGGGCATCCGTCGTCTTGCGGACATTCTCGTCAAGCTCCGCCATCTCTGCGATGCCGCCAGCGTTGTCCGTCACCGGACCGTAGGCATCGAGTGCGACAACCATGCCGGCCAGCGCCAGCATTGCCGTCACCGCGATGGCGATGCCCAGAAGGCCCGCCAGCGAGAACGAGACAATGATCGCAGCGCAGATGATCAGCGCCGGGACCGCCGTGGCCTCCATCGAGATCGCGAGACCCTGAATCACGTTCGTACCGTGACCCGTGGTCGACGCCTGCGCAATCGAACGCACAGGACGATACTCGGTGCTCGTGTAGTACTCGGTCACCCAGATCAGAAGTCCGGTCACAACCAGTCCGACGACGGCGCACAGGAAGATGTCCATTCCAGAGAAGGATGCCTTGGCAACATCAACCTGGGCATCGAAACCGATGACCCAATCGGTAACGATCGCCACGCCGATGAGCGAGAGAACCGCCGACGCCACGAAACCCTTGTAGAGCGCGCCCATGATGTTCTGGCTTTTGCCGAGGCGCGTGAAGAACGAGCCAATGATCGACGCAATGATGCAAACGCCGCCAATTGCGAGCGGATAGACCATCATCGAGTTCAGCAACGGATTGCCGGCCAGGAAGATCGAGATCAGCACCATGGTCGCCACGATCGTGACCGCATAGGTCTCGAACAGATCGGCTGCCATGCCCGCGCAGTCACCAACATTATCGCCGACATTGTCCGCGATTACTGCCGGGTTGCGGGGGTCATCCTCGGGGATACCCGCCTCGACCTTGCCGACGAGATCGGCACCGACATCCGCACCCTTGGTGAAGATACCGCCGCCGAGACGCGCGAAGATCGAGATCAGTGAGGCACCGAAGCCAAGCGCAACCAGCGCATCGATCAAATCACGACCGCCGGCCTTGCCCTGCTGCTCAAGCCAAATCATGAAGCCGAAATAGCCGGCGACGGCCAGGAGCGCGAGCCCCGCGACCAGCATGCCGGTCACAGCACCGGAACGGAACGCCACCGAAAGGCCTTCCGCCATACTGCTGCGCGCCGCCTCGGTGGTGCGAACATTCGCGCGCACCGAGATATTCATGCCGATGTAGCCGGTGATTCCCGAAAGAACCGCACCGATCAAAAAGCCGAGCGCGACGGTCCAGCCGAGAAGGAAAAACAGGATCACCGCAATCACGATGCCGACCAAGCCGATGGCACGGTACTGCCGGTTGAGATATGCCGACGCACCTTCCTGAATGGCAGCTGAGATTTCCTGCATCCGTTCGGTACCCGCGCTTGCCGCAAGAACCGAGCGGGAAGCCCAGATGCCGTAGAGGACGGCCAAACCGCCACATGCGATGGCGAACCAGACGATGGGAGCCATTGTGAATATCCTTTGGTTTCTAAGTTATTGGGCCACGTGAGCGAAGACGGCGAATGCCGCACTGCGGAGCCGAATCACCCGGGCCCGTAAAAGCGGCGGGAACATGCCAAAAAGGCGGCTGCATGGCAACCGCGACAAAAGACTGTGAATCTGGCAATTGCCCCGCTGATCAGGCGGTGACTGCCCTGCGGTGCCCGCGCAGCCAGAACACCGCGATGACGACCATGACCAGAAGCGGCGCCGATGCCATGTTCACGGCGAAGAAGCCGAGGGTCTGGTAGACCACGCCCGCCGCCAGCGAACACACGGCGACGGTCCCGAACACGAACAGGTCGTTGATGCCCTGGACTTTTGCCTTTTCCGCCGGCGTATAAGTGCTGAGGAGCAAGGTCGTGCCGGCGGTGAACATGAAGTTCCAGCCAACCCCGACCAGTGCCATCCCGACGCGCAGATGAATGATCGAATCTCCGCTGAAGTTTACGGCCAGGCACACCACCGAGATGACTGCACCCGCAAGGATGATGTTCAGGTCGCCATATTTCTTGATCAACCAACCGGTGATGAACCCCGGCGCGAACATGCCCAGCACGTGCCACATGATGACGTTGTTGATGTCGAGCTGCCCGAATGGGTGGGTCGGATGGAGATGCATGAAAATCGGTGTCGACAGCATCACGAAATTCATCACGCCGTAGCCGATCATCGCGCTCATCAGTGCCACGATGAAGGCGGGCTGGGAGGCAATTTCACGAAGCGGCCGGGTGGGACCGCTGCGTTCCTGTTCGGAGGGCGGCGGAATGTCCGTGATCAACAACAACAGGACCATCAGGCCCTGCAGAACCAGGATGATGGCGAAGACACCGCCATACAGGATCGGCCGGATCATGTCGTAGCCCAGCGACGACAGGCTGGGACCGACCAGCCCGGCAAACACGCCGCCTGCGAGCACGAGGCTCACGGCGCGAGCCTTGAAACTCTCGTCCGCTGCATCCACGGCCGCGAAGCGAAACTGTTGGTTGGCGCCGGCGGATATGCCGAACAGCGCCGAACCAAGGCAAAACAACAGGAAGCTCTGATCCAGCAACGCGTAGATCATCAGCGCCGCACCGACCGACCCGATCGCCAGGAAGACAATGAAGCCGCGGGCACGGCCGATCCTCTTCATCAGCAGCGCCGCCGGGACGGTGGACATGGTCATGGCGATAAACTGGAAGGTGATCGGCACCGTCGCCCAGCCCGCATTCGGCGCGATGGTCGCACCGATGATGGAAGAGACGGAGAAGATGAGAATCATCTGCGTCTGACCGAAGGCCTGACACATCGACAGAATGGCAACGTTGCGGGAACCGGTTTTGAGCATCATGGCGCGAACATCCGGCATGCCAAATAAAAACACAAGGCTTTGCTGTGAATAGCAGCCCTGCGTCAGCCGTCTTTCAATTCAAGGTCCTTGCGCAGCACGTTTTCGACAAACACATCGACCACGACTTCGGCGCCCAATTCGCGAGTCGCCGTGCTTCGCATCCGACGCTTTACGGAATCCAACGAGATATCGATTCCCTTGCGGCGTTCCACCAGCGCATGGAGGTCCCGCAGCATCGCGTCGCGAAGCCGGGAACTCGCAGCCGATACGACGGACCGCTGATCGGCATTGGCGATCTCAATGGTCAGGGCTGCCGTGTACAGGCCTGCCACCGCGTCATCCTGGAACAGGGTCACGGTGATGGTGTCGAGGCGCACATAGTGACGTTCCTGAATCTCGAGTGGTTGTACTTTCGGTTTCGCTGCCGTCGGCTCCGGCTTTTTCTGGCCGAGAAAGAAGACCGCACCGCCACCTGCGAGCAACAGAACCACCACGATGATGAGAATCTTTTTCATGATCAGCCCGGCAGGACGCGAATGTCGCGCACCAGAACGTCATTGACGATACCGATGCCGAGGACGCGAATATTTTCCGATCGGATCCTGTTTTTCAGATAGACCGTTTCGATCGACCCGTCCTCGGTTCCGGGAAATGGCCGTGACGTCAGGGTCCGCACATAGGCCTCGCGCAGACGCGGGAGCAATGAACGCACAAGCTTGTCTTCCTGGCGCTTTCTTCCGACCTCGAGCGAAAGCACCACCACGATCTTGTGGCGCGCGCCCGTTTGGGTCTGGAAGGGAATGAACAGCGGATCCAGATCGATGTAATAGAGCTCACCGGGACCGGTGTCTTCCGGCTCGGGCACCGGCACCGCGGCATGTTCGGAAGGCGGCTTGGCCAGGACGAACTTGTATGCCGCACCACCACCGCCGAGCAGAACCGCCAGCAGACCGATCAGGAGCAGCTTTTTCTTGCTTTTTTTGGGCTTCTCGGCCGCGTCGCTACCACCGCCCGCACGCATGGCACGGATCGCCGCTTCGCTCTCAGCGCGTGAGGCCTTCCCCGAAGTGCCGGTATCCGCCACTGCCCACCTCGACAATTTTGCCGGTCTCGTTGCGCACACTGACGACCGGCGTATCGGAAGTCAGCGGGATCATGCGCCCGATCCGCGTGATTGGAACACCGGTCTGCGCCGCGATCTCGACAATCGTGTCACGCGCCGTAGCCGGGGCCGTGAAAACAATCTCGTAGTCATCACCGCCGGTCAGCAGGTTAGTTCGCAATGGTTGATTGTCCGTTACCAGCCGCCCGGCCGCATCCGATACCGGCACCAGATGTTCGTGGATCTCGGCGGACAGGTTCGATGCGATGCCGATGTGTCCCAGATCGGCAACCAGCCCGTCGGAAATGTCGGCCGAGGCGGTGGCGATACCTGCCAATGCCGGGCCCAGCGAGACGCGAGGATCGGGCCGCAGGAACCGGCCTTCCAGAAAGCTGCGTTCGTCGGCATTTTCAAGGGCAATGCTGCCCATGATCGACCTTAGGCCAAGGGACGCATCGCCGATGGTCCCGGAGACGTAGACATCATTTTCCACGCGAGCGTCAGACCTCTTTATCATATTATTTACAGGTACTTGACCAAAAATATTAATGTTTAATGCAAGCGGTCCCGTGGTGCGGGTCGTGTCACCCCCGAGCAGAGACAGTGCATAGGATTCGTGGTCCGCAGCGAGACCGGACGCGAAGGCCTTGATCCAGTCTTCGTCGGTGGAATCGGGTAGTTGCAGGGCCATCGTATAGCAGCGCGCACACGCGCCTTTCGCGGCAATATCTGACAGGTTCACGCGCAGCGCACGTCGCGCCACATCCGCGGGCAATGTCGAAACCGGAAAGTGAATCCCCGCCACGATCGAATCGGCCGAAATCACGAGTTCCATTCCGGGGTCCGGGCGCAACCAGGCGGCATCATCGCGCAAGCCGAGTGCGCCGGGCTCGCCGTCGCTGAGCGGGGCGAAATAACGCCGAATCAGATCGAACTCGTCAATCCCGCGCGCCATGGTCGGTCCCGCCCTCGACGGCGTTCGCCCCAACGTCTTCTGACGGCTCCGTCGCGGCGATTTCCCGCGGTGCGCGCGCCGAAGTCTCGCCGTCGCGCACCACGCGGGCCAACCGGTCAAGCACCGCGTTCACGAGGCCCGGCTCCTTGCCCTCGAAGAAGGCATCCGTCAGCCGGACATACTCGCTGATCGCCACCCGCGCCGGAATATCGTCGCGCGAGCGCAGTTCATAGGCCCCCGCGCCCAGGATAGCGCGCAACAGCGGCTCCAGCCGGGCCATGGTGTTGGCACCATCGAGACAACCATCGAGCGCTGCGTTCAGGTCGACGCGGTCCCGCGTCACGCCCTGTACGATATCGGCAAACAGCGCCTTGTCCGCGTCGCGCGGCCCGGCCGCGTCTTCGTCATCATCCGCCGACACGGGTGGCTCGGTCCGGTGCTGGATGAATTCCAGGACCGTGGCCTCGGCGGTGCCGCCGCGGATTTCCATCTGGTAGAGCGCCTGCACTGCCAGAAGCCGCGCCGCACCGCGCGACGATGCGCCTGATTTGCGCGCAGCGGGATTGGTTCCCTCGCGATCCCCGGCCATCAGCGGGGGAACATTCGAAAGGAGCTCTTGAAACCAATCATCCGCAGGCAGGCAGTTGCCGCATCGGCGCCCTTGTTGCCCCGAGCGACGTCGGCACGGGCCATCGCCTGCTCCTTGTTCTCCGTCGTCAGGATACCGAACCCCAGCGCCAGGCAATGGCGAACCGCCAGATCCTGCAAGCCCCGCGCCGTTTCTCCGCAGACATAGTCATAGTGGGTCGTCTCGCCGCGAATCACGCAGCCGAGCGCCACATACCCATCGAACCGGCGACGCCCGCCCGAGAATTCGGGCGACCGCATGGCCGTCGCGATGGCCGCAGGGATTTCGAATGCACCCGGTATCTCGTAGACCTCGTGGGAGGCCCCGGCTTCATCGAGCACGGCAAGAGCGCCGGTCAGCAACTGGTCGGCGATCTCCTCATAATATTTCGAGACCGCAATCATGATGTGAGGTTGGTCGGACATTGCCTTCTCTCTCAATCGCCGGATGTGGAGTTGGTCACCGGCACCGCACGGGTCTCGATTAATCTCAGGCCAAAGCCTTCAAGCCCCACGATCGAACGTTGTGAATTCGACAACAGGATAATATCCCGGACGCCCAGATCGACCAGGATCTGCGCACCGACACCATAGTTTCGCAGTTCGTTGACGGGCGTGCTCGGCGCACTACTGAACTGACGTATGCGGTCGGACAGCGATGTCGGCGAGGTGTCGCGGATTAGCACGATCACGCCCGCACCGGCCTCACCAATCAGTTCCATGGAACGCTGGAGAATACCCGAGTCCGGCGCGTCCAGGCTGCCCATCGCATCCGCCCCGATGGAGAAGGAGTGCATACGCACAAGCACCGGCTTTTCCGGGTCAATCTCCCCCTTCACGATCGCCAGATGCTCGGCATACTCCACCGTGTTGCGATAAATACGCCACTTGAACTGGCCGCCGAAACGCGAATGGAAGTCATGCTCCATCAGCTGCTCGACGATGCGGTCATTGCGCCGGCGATAGGCAATCAGGTCGGCGATCGCGCCAATCTTGAGGCCATGGAACTGGGCAAAGCCGATCAGGTCCGGCAGGCGCGACATCGTGCCGTCGTCATTCATGATTTCGCAGATCACGGCCGACGGGTTGAGCCCGGCGAGGCGCGCAATATCAACCCCCGCTTCCGTATGTCCGGCGCGCACCAGCACCCCGCCATCGCGCGCCGCCAGCGGAAACACGTGACCCGGTGTGACAATATCCGCTTCCGTCGAACGCGGGTCGATTGCCACCGTAATCGTACGCGCCCGATCGGGCGCGGAGATGCCCGTGGTCACCCCTTCCGCCGCCTCGATCGACACGGTGAAGTTTGTCGCCAGGCGCTGGCCATGGGTTTGCGGCATCATCGGCAAGCCGAGTTGCTGGGTCCGCTCGCGTGTCAGGGACAGGCAGATCAGGCCCCGTCCGTGGGTGGCCATGAAATTGATCGCATCCGGCGTCGCCATCTGCGCCGGGATCACCAGGTCACCCTCATTCTCCCGGTCCTCGTCATCGATGAGAATGAACATCTTGCCGTTGCGGGCATCCTCGATGATGTCCTCGATCGGCGACAAGATCTGTTCGTCGTCCACGGCGCGCTGGACGTCCTGTTTCGAGACGCTGCGCAGGCCTTCGGTTTTATCTGTCACGTTCAATCCCGTTCCAAAAGACGCGCGACATAGCGCGCAATGACGTCCACTTCGATATTCACATCTGTGCCGACCGCAATTTCGTCCAAAGACGTGTTGTCCCACGTATGCGGGATAATGTTCACCCCGAACACCGCGTCGTCCACTTCGTTCACGGTCAATGAGACACCATCGATGGTGATCGACCCCTTTGAAGCCACATAATGCTTGAGCTCCTGGGGCAACCTGATGCTCACCCGATGATTGTCACCTTCACGTTCCAGCGCGACCACCTGCCCCACACCATCAACATGCCCGAGCACGAGGTGCCCGCCCAGTTCGTCGGCGGCGCGCAAGGCCCGCTCAAGGTTGATCCGTGTGCCGACGGCCCAACCACCGCTCGTGGTCTTGTCATCCGTTTCACCCGAGACATCGGCCGAGAAACTCGATGCGGTCTTTTCGACCACGGTCAGGCAAGCACCGTTGCACGCGATCGAAGCGCCGATTTCGATGCCCGACGTGTCATACACGGTCTCGATGGTCAGCCGACGGCCAATCTCACGGGATTCGATCCCGGCGATCAGCCCCACATCTGTGACAATTCCTGTAAACATGGCGCTTGGTTACGGCACGCGGGCAAAAATTTCCAGCGTATCGTCACCGACCGGCGTCAGCGACATGGATTTGAAGCTCGGCATCTCGGACACATCGCCCACCCCGAGGTCGCCGAATGGCGGCAATCCATCGCCCCCAATGAGAGACGGCGCGCGGAACCACAGGAGACGATCCACCAGGTCCCCACGCAGCAATCCGGTCGACAATCGCGCGCCACCCTCGACCATCAGACGCGTCACCCCCAACGCGCCAAGTGCACGCAACGCGGCACCCGGCTCGGGCTGTCCGTCAACGACATCTTCGACAGGTATCACCATCACCCCCACCCCCTCCAGGGCCTTCCGTCGCTCCTTGTCCGTCTTCGCCGCGGACAACACCCATGTCTGGACTTCGGGGGCCGTACGCACCAGTTCGGATTCCAGCGAAATCCGCAATTGTGAATCGAACACCACACGCACCGGCGAACGTCCCTCCAGCCCGGGCAGCCTGCAGGTCAGGCTCGGATCGTCTGCTTCCGCCGTGCCGATGCCCACCGCGATGGCATCATGCTGCGCGCGCAGCAGATGGGCATAACGCCGGGCGGCCGCGCCGGTGATCCACTGAGACGCACCGGTACGGGTCGCGATCCGTCCGTCGGAGGTTGTCGCGGTTTTCAGCGCGACCATCGGCCGGCCCGCACCGACACGCGTCAGAAACCCAAGGTTGATTTCCTCGGCTTGCGCCTGGCCGACCCCGAGTTCGACATCGATACCCGCCGCCTCCAGCCGCGCGATGCCACGCCCGGCCACGCGCGCGTCCGGGTCTCCACATGCGACGACCACCCGCGCCACGCGTGCCGAAATCAATGCGTCCGCACAGGGTGGGGTGCGCCCCAGATGACTGCAGGGTTCGAGCGTGACATAGGCCGATGCACCGACAAGCGCCTGGGCGCCGAAACGCGCCCGCGCCTGGTCGAGCGCCACGGTCTCGGAATGGGGACGGCCACCCGGCTGGGTCCAGCCGCGCCCCAGAATGCGCTTTTCGGGACCGCCGGACACGATGACGCACCCGACCGCCGGATTGGGCCAGGCGTTACCCAACCCACGCCGCGCGAGCCGCAACGCCGTTGCCATGAAATCGGGGTCGGTTTGCATCAGACCAAGGTTGAGCGAAAGCCGCCCGCGATCAATCGTTTTCCATCGGTTCGCCGTCAGCCGCCAGATGTTCGTTCCCGATAAAATCCTCGAAATCCCGGACTTCACGGAAATTCTTGTATACCGAGGCAAACCGCACATAGGCGATGGAATCGAGATTTGCCAGCGCATCCATCACCGCCTCTCCGATGGCATCGGAGGGAATATCGGTCTCGCCTGAGGATTCGAGCCGCCGGACAATCCCGCTAATAACCCGATCCACGCGCTCGGCATCCACCGGCCGCTTGCGCAGCGAAATGCGCATGGAACTTTCCAGCTTGTCGCGATCGAAGGGCACCCGCTGACCATTCTTCTTGACCACGGTCAGATCACGCAGATGAACCCGCTCGAATGTTGTCCAGCGCGCACCGCAATCAGGGCATGCACGCCGGCGGCGGATCGCGGTGTTGTCCTCGGTCGGACGCGAATCCTTCACATGTGTGTCGGAGTGTGCACAAAACGGGCAGCGCATTACGTTTCCTCTCGCGTCGCTATTCTTGTTGTGTCTCGCAGATCAGCGGGCGGGATAGATCGGGAACCGACCGCATAACTCTTCTACCCGCCGGCGCACCGATTCCTCGACCTGTGCGTCACCATCCGGGTTGCCGCCCAAACTGTCGAGCACCTCGACAATCAGTTCGCCGACGAGGCGGAACTCGCCCGGGCCGAAGCCCCGCGTGGTGCCGGCGGGTGTGCCGAGACGGATACCCGACGTCACCATCGGCTTTTCGGGGTCAAACGGGATGCCGTTCTTGTTGCAGGTCAGGCTGGCGCGCTCGAGCGCGATTTCGGTGACATTCCCGGTCAGGGATTTCGGCCGCAGGTCCACGAGCATGAGATGGGTATCCGTGCCGCCCGAAACGATATCGAGCCCGCCCTCGACCAGGGTCGCCGCCAGCGCTTGCGCATTCTCGACGACGCGGCGTGCGTAGGTTTTGAACGACGGCTGCAAGGCCTCGCCGAACGCCACCGCCTTGGCAGCGATCACATGCATCAGCGGTCCGCCCTGCAATCCGGGAAAGACAGCCGAATTGATCTTCTTACCGAGGTCCGCGTCATCGGCCAGGATCATCCCGCCACGCGGGCCGCGAAGCGTTTTATGGGTCGTGGTCGTGACGATATGCGCATGGGGGAACGGGCTCGGATGGGCGCCACCGGCAACCAACCCGGCGAAATGCGCCATGTCCACCATGAGATAGGCGCCGACCGCATCGGCGATTTCACGGAATTTCGCGAAATCGATCACCCGCGGATAGGCCGAACCACCCGCCACGATCAGCGCCGGCTTGTGTTCATGTGCCAGCGCTTCGACCTCTTCCATATCGATCAACGCATCATCGCGGCGCACACCATACTGAACGGCGTTAAACCATTTGCCCGACAGGTTGGGTGCGGCACCATGGGTCAGATGACCACCGGCCGCGAGCGACATCCCCATCACGGTATCGCCGGGCTTGCACAAGGCCAGGAAGACCGCCTGGTTGGCCTGCGCACCCGAATGGGGCTGCACATTCGCAAACGAACAGCCGAACAACCGCGTCGCGCGCTCTATCGCCAGTTCCTCGGCCACATCGACGAACTCGCAACCGCCATAGTAGCGCCGCCCGGGGTAGCCCTCGGCGTATTTGTTGGTCAGCACCGAACCCATGGCCTCGATGACGGCGCGCGACACGATATTCTCCGACGCAATCAGTTCCACCTGGGATTGCTGCCGGCCGAGTTCGCGCTGCATCGCGCCGAAAACGTCGGGATCAGCCTCGGCCAGTCCGCGGTCGAAAAACCCTTCGCTCACATTGCCCGTTCCCGGGGCTTCACTCGTCATCGACATACGCGTTCCTTTGTCGCTCATTTGTCTGTTTGTTCGGTGCGCCGCGCCCGGACGGGCGGCACGAACCTGTAACGGCTACCCCAGTTTCCCGACCCGACGATCATGGCGTTCACCGCCCGGATACTGCCCATCCAGAAATGCGCGCAGGCAGTCACGCGCGACTTCCTGGCCGAGCACCCGAGCCCCCAGCGCCAGGACATTCGCATCATTATGCTCGCGCGCCAGACGCGCGGTGGTGGCGTCATGGCATAGAGCCGCGCGCACACCGGCGATGCGGTTGGCCGCGATGGATATACCGATGCCGGTGCCGCAGATGATAACGCCCTGGTCCGCCGCCCCCGACACAATCGCCTCGCCAACCGCTTTGCCGAAATCGGGATAGTCGACCGAGGCATCACTATCGGTGCCGAGATCAAGGATGGTTACACCGCGCTCCAGAAGGTCTGCCTTGAGGTCTTCCTTGAGGGCGTATCCTGCGTGATCGGCCGCGATTGCGATCGTGCCTTCGCTCATGCATCAAATCCGTTCAAACGTCGCTGAAGTCGGGATATTCAGATCGCGCCCGAATTACCACATCTCGTCATTCGCCGCCAGCGATACACAAGCTGTCGCGGTGAAATGGTGTGGACAATGCCGGTGGCGGGTTTTGCGCATTGCACCATTTCTATCGTAATGCAGGCATAGTCTCTGACAAAAAAGGCGGGTCTTCGCGATCATCCGCAAAGTCGGGCCTTAGTCCAGTTCCATCTATTCATTTCGCTATGGCCGAAAAGTACTGATGATTATTCGAAAGGCGTATTGACTGCCTTCCACCTGCGTGCGATCACGATTGCCGACCGTGTGCTGAAGCAAACGCGGCCTGTGGGGGCAGGAAAAACATGACAGAGAATAATCCAGACAACTTGTCGCGCGACGAACTGCTCCGGATGACCACGCAAGTTGTGTCCGCCTATGTGGGCAACAATCCGGTTCCGGAAACCCAGATTTCCGAAGTCATCCAATCCGTCTACGGCAGCCTTGAGGGCCTCGGCGGCGGTGCGACAAGCACCCAGACAAAGCAGAAACCTGCCGTCCCCGTGAAACGCTCGATCACCCCCGACCACATTATTTGTCTGGAAGACGGCAAGAAACTGAAGATGCTCAAGCGCTATCTTCGCACCGCATACAATCTGACGCCGGAAGAGTACCGGGCCAAATGGGGTCTCGCGGCGGACTATCCGATGGTGGCACCGAACTACGCAAAACAACGTTCGGCCTTCGCCAAACAGATCGGACTCGGGAAGCGCGCACGCTAGCCGCGCAACCGCCAAACAGGATACGTCAGGCGAATATGCCCCCGCGTTTCAGCGGCGTGGGCCGGCGCTTTTCCAGCATATAGCGAAGCTTGGACAGGGCCGTCCGTCGAAGCGCTTCCTCGCCCGCGCCGACGGGGCCGACGATCGAGACCTCGAACCCGGTGTCGGCATCGACCGCGCAAACCTTGACCGCGTTCCCCACGGCGGAGAACTCGAAGATCACGTTGCCCCCCGCCATGCGTCGGGGTTTGGCGCGTGGAAGTCCCACCATATCACTTGCTCTCCGCGGTGATGGTCAGTGCAAACACACCGGCTTATAGTCCGATCCCAGGACAGAACTCCGGGGAGGAATGAATTCATGAAAGCGGGAAAAGAAAAATTTACCGTTAAGCACGCGCGCGATGCCGAGTGGACAAAGGGGCTGCGCGAAGACTTCGAATACAGCGATCTGGGCATCCGGGACGCGACGCAGGGTCAGTTCAGCGCCCATGTCATTCGCATCGCCGACCCATCGGCCGACCATCACACGGGCAAGCATGCCCATATGACCGACTTCCAGATGATCTACGTGTTGCAGGGTGAGGCCCGCTTCTGGTTCGACGGCGAAGGCGAAGTCTCCGTCTCCAAGGGTGATTGCTTCTATCAGCCCGACGGCATCATGCACGACGCCCTGTGGATGTCGGAAGACTGTGAACTGCTCGAAATCACGTCGCCGGGCGAATTCGAAACCGTCAGGGACTGACGCGCCGGGTCTCATATTCCGGGACAATGAAACGTCTGCACATGGGAATCTGTACCTCCCGACCATGATCTGCTGAAACACCAGGAGTCGAAAGCATGAGCCTCGCGTCCGACAACGCAAAACCGACACGCACCGGCGGCGACAAGCCGCGTTTCCAGTGGGACGATGCGTTGCTGCTCGACGACATGCTCTCCGAAGACGAGCGGATGGTGCGCGACATGGCCAGGGCCTATAGCCAGGAAAAGCTGCTCCCGCGCATACTCGAGGCCAATCGCCACGAAACCTTCGACCGCGAGATCATGAACGAATTGGGCGAACTGGGCATGCTCGGCTCAACCCTGCCCGAAGCCTATGGCTGCGCAGGCGTGAACCATGTCTGTTACGGGCTGATCGCGCGCGAGGTCGAGCGGGTGGATTCCGGATACCGGTCCGCGCTTTCGGTGCAGTCATCCCTGGTGATGTGGCCGATTTACGCCTATGGCTCCGAAGAGCAACGGATGAAATACCTGCCGAAGCTCGCCAGCGGCGAATGGGTGGGCGCCTTCGGCCTGACCGAGCCCGATCACGGCTCCGATCCGGGCGGCATGGTGACGCGGGCGAAATCTGTCGATGGCGGCTTTTCGGTGTCGGGCGCGAAGATGTGGATCTCGAATGCACCGATCGCCGATGTGTTTGTCGTCTGGGCGAAGGATGACGAAGGCGAGATTCGCGGCTTTATACTGGAGCGCGGCATGAAAGGCCTCGCGACACCGAAGATCGAAGGCAAATTCTCCCTGCGCGCGTCGGCGACCGGCGAGGTCGTCATGGACGAGGTCTTCGTGCCGGAAGAAAACAAGCTGCCCGATGCCCGCGGCCTCGGCGGCCCGTTCGGCTGCCTGAACAAGGCGCGCTACGGCATCTCCTGGGGTGCGATGGGTGCTGCGGAGGCCTGCTGGCACGCGGCACGCGACTACACGCTGGAGCGCAAGCAATTCGGGCGCCCGCTCGCCGCGAACCAACTCATCCAGAAGAAGCTCGCGGACATGCAGACCGAGATCACGCTGGGACTGCACGGCAGCCTGCGGCTCGGGCGGCTCATCGACGAGGAAAAATCCACGCCGGAGATGATTTCACTGATGAAGCGCAACAATGCCGGCAAGGCACTGGACATCGCGCGGGTCGCACGCGACATGCATGGCGGCAACGGCATTTCCGACGAGTATCACGTCATCCGGCATGTGATGAATCTGGAATCCGTGAACACCTATGAGGGTACACACGACATTCACGCCCTGATCCTCGGCCGGGCACAAACCGGTCTGCAAGCGTTCACCGGCGCCTGACCCATTCGCATCGGCAGGCTACCCCGTATTCTTATTAGCAGTCGTCGGTGTCCGTTAGCAGTCGTCGGTGTCCGGCGTATCGGATTCCGGCATGAAATTCACACAGAACCGCGTGGCATCCTCGCAGCTCAGTTCCGCCTGCTTGAACCCGCACATCATGTTGCCGGTCGCCGTCGTGCCTTCAAGATGGCCGCAGGTCTGGCATATCCCCAGATCCTGTCCGCCGCACCGCGACTGCATGTCCGCGCACAGCCGCGTCAATCCGGCGGCCATCGTGTCCACCGTCTCTGGCGGGAGGTTGGAAATTGCCTTGTCGAGGCAGTTCAGCGGGTCTTCGTCCAGCAACCGCGCACCGAGATCGGTGAGTTCGATATGCCGGACGCGACGGTCGTCGGGGTCGGGAACGCGGCTGAGATAGCCTTTTTTCTCCAACGCATTCAGCGTCTGGCTCGCCGTTCCCTTCGTCGTTCCAAGAAATGACGCCAACGCGCCGGGGGTCCGCGAGAAACGATTCGCCTGCCCGATAAATCGAAGGCAGTCCCACTGGGCCGGGTTCAAGCCATGACAATATTGCAACCCACGTGACATCCTGCCAAGGCGGTCCAGGAGGCGTGAAAGTTCCTCTTTGTCAATATTATCAGTGATTTGCGCACACATTCTGATCTGTTCTCAAAAACATCTAATCCACACATAACCAGTGTGATCTTATATCAACAAGATAATATCGACTCGATATCATCTTGCAACCGTCCCGGTCAGTGCGTATATTCTTTTCGTATCGAGTCGAAACCATAAATCGTGTCGATCCCTGCGGGATATAACCCCCCGCCCCGAATTGTCAAAGGACTGAAATATTATGGCTGCATTTGCATCACAGGCAATCGAACGTGGGAACCGTCGCTACGCCAACGCCGTCATGCAGGCCCCCATCCTCGAGCGGGAGCATGAGTTTGATCTGGCCCGCCGCTGGCGCGAAGACAAGGACGAAGCCGCGCTTCATGAACTGATCGAGGCATACGCACGTTTTGTGCTGCGCATCGCGTGGAAATTCCGCGGCTACGGCCTGCCAGTCGGAGATCTCGTTCAGGAAGGCAATATTGGCCTGATGGAAGCCGCGCAGCGCTTTGACCCGAGCCACAACGCGCGTTTCTCCACCTATGCGTCCTGGTGGATCATGGCGGCCATCCAGGACCACATCCTGCGCAACACGTCGATCGTCCGCGTGGCGACAACACCGGCGCAACGCCGCCTGTTCTTCAACCTCCGCAAGGTACGCGCCCAACTGGCGACCGGTCCCGACGGCACCCTGACCGACGAGGACCGTGAACGCGTGGCCGAGCGGCTCCAGGTCAAGACGAAAGACGTGGTGCGTATGGAGGCACATCTGGGCGGCCCCGACAATTCGCTGAATGCCAGCTTCGGCGACGAGGACGATTTTGAGTTCCAGGACATGCTGGAAGACGACGGCCCCAACCCGGAGGACATCACGGCCTGGCACCATGACGGCGAGGTCCGTACCGGCTGGCTGGAGGATGCCCTCGACACTCTTGGAGATCGCGAACGACAAATCATCGTCCGCCGGTTCCTGTCGGAGAACAAGAACACCCTGTCCGAGATCGGAGAGAGTTTCGGGGTCAGCAAGGAACGCATTCGCCAGATCGAGGCCAAGGCGCTCGGCAAGCTGAAGCACGTACTCAGCGAGCATGGCGAGGATGCGACAGCACTCCTGTCGAATGATCTGCACGCCTGACGCGGACGCTCAATCTCAATACAAAAAGGGCGGCTGCGAAT
>JBDXCV010000009.1:600000-796031 GCA_039980135.1 Alphaproteobacteria bacterium | reverse complement strand
CTGGGGCTGCGAAGTCATCCCGAACGAGACGGATGACGTGTTCCAGCCCTGGCACTGGATCGTGATCCCGCAGATCGGCATCACCATGGGCGAGATTTTCTACCTCAAGGACCTCGCGAACGATTGTGATGCGGACAAGGTGTACGAGTTCATGTTCGTCGCCCCGCCGCTGCCGATCACAAAGGGTGTTGGTTCGCCGATCAACCCGCAGGCCATCAAGTAGGCTCATCCGACCCCGTTCGACACAAGCAAACCCGGGACGAAATCCTTGCGCTACCGATCCGCCAAAATCCACGCGAAGACCGCCAAGCGCGACGAAGATTATCTCGACGAACAGTCCTGGACGAATTTCTGGGACGGGATGCGCATCGACTGGGATGTGCCCATCGAGATGGATGACGGGCTTGTTCTTCGATGCGACGTGTTCCGTCCGGTCGAGGACGGCAAGTACGCGGTCATCATGTCTTATGGGCCGTACGGCAAGTTCCTCCAATTCGACGACCCGGTGTTCGGCGATCAGTGGCGGCAGATGTGCGAGAAGCACCCCGATGTACCGGCCGGTTCGACGAACAAGTACCAGAACTGGGAGGTGGTCGATCCCGAGAAGTGGGTTCCGGACGGCTATGTCGTGGTGCGTGTCGATTCGCGCGGGGCCGGCCGGTCGCCGGGCGTTCTCGACATCTGGTCGGCGCGTGAAGCAAAGGATCAGGCGCTGTGTGTCGACTGGGCCGGAGTCCAGCCATGGTCGAACGGAAAGGTCGGACTGTCCGGCATATCGTACTACGCGATGAACCAGTGGCAGACCGCGTCGCTGCAACCGAAACACCTGGCGGCGATCTGTCCATGGGAGGGGGCCGCCGACTTCTATCGGGACATGGGCCGGCACGGCGGCATTTATTGCGATGGCTTCGCCAAGCCGTGGTCCGAAGCGCAAGTCTACTCGGTGCAGCACGGTCGTGGGGAGAACGGGCTTCGTTCGCGGATGAATGGTGAACTGGTTTCCGGCCCGCCAACGCTCAGTGAAGAGGAGCTTGGTACGAACCGTCGGAATTTCGATTTCGATTGCGTTTCAAACACCCTGGATACGGACGAATACTGGCAATCACGGATGCCCGATTGGGACAAGGTCGAGGTGCCGATGCTGTCTGCCGCAAACTGGGGCGGCCAGGGCCTGCATCCACGTGGCAACTTCGAAGGCTTCGTGCGCGCCAGATCAGCTGAAAAATACCTTGAAGTGCATGGAATCGAGCACTGGACCGAGTACTACACGGATTACGGTGTTGAGCTACAGAAGAAGTTCTTTGGCCACTATCTCAAGGACGAAGACACAGGCTGGGCCGAACAACCAAGGGTCCAGCTTCAGGTCCGGCACGCCGACGGCACGTTCGTTAAGCGCCATGAAAACGAATGGCCGCTCGCCCGGACCCAATGGACGAAATACTACCTGGATGCCGAGACGCACACGCTGTCGACGGCGTCGCAGTCCCTCGATAGTTCCGCCACCTACGCCGGATTTGGCGACGGTGTCACGTTCATGACGTCACCGCTCAAAGATGAACTCGAAATTACGGGGCCGATCGCGGCGAAGCTCTGGGTCTCCTCGGAGACAACGAATGCGGACCTGTTTGTGGTGGTCAGAGCATTCACGTCTGACCTGCAGGAGATTGTTTTCCAGGGTGCGCTCGATCCCTGCACTCCGATCGCACAAGGGTGGCTGCGTGTTTCACATCGTAAGCTCGATCCGGACCTCAGCCTGCCCCATCGTCCCTACCACACGCACGACGAGGAACAGCCCATGACGCCGGGCGAAGTCTACGAAGTGGACATCGAAATCTGGCCGACTTGTATCGTGCTGGAGCCCGGGACGCGGCTGGCCTTTACGGTGCGCGGCAAGGATTATGTCTATCCGGGCAAGTCGAGCATCAATCTCGGCATGTACGAGAACTGGACAGGCTCTGGCCCCTTCACCCATGACGACCCGCGCGATCGCCCCGGCGACGTTTTCGGCGCTGATGTCACCTTGCACGCCGGGCCAGAACGCCAGGCCTATGTGATGCTTCCGGTGATACCGGTGGCATAACTCCCTGACTCCCTGTCCACTCCAGATGCCGGCTGTCCGCCCTGTGACAGTCTGCTTTTTTTTGAATGCTTGCCGGGCAGTCATGCTTAGGGGGTCAATCGGCACCTATAAAGGTATACCAAATACCATATTCGCGTGTATGCTTTGCCGAGTTGTTTGCAAACACCGATATCCATGGGAGGAGGACGCGCAATGTCCATCAGAAAAACATTAACCGCGATAGGCGTCGCCGCGATTGCGGCTGGGGCCGCCTCGGGCAACGCGAGTGCGGAAACGATCACAATGAAACTGGCCACGGGTCATCCGCCGGCGCTCTACTATGTCGAACGTTTCGCTGACTATTTCGCGCCCCAGTTCAAGGCGCGTGTCGAAGCGCAGACCGATCACAAGGTCAATGTTCTCGAACTCTATAGCGGCACGGCAGTCAAGGTGAACGAAACACTCGAGGGCCTACAGAACGGCATCGTCGATGTCGGCGGGCTCGCCTATCCGTTTGAGGCGTCCAAATTGCCTCTGCACGGCTTCCAGGTCTTTCTTCCCTTCTCTCCGGACGACCCCCGGGTTTCCCGGACGGTCGCGCGCGATGTCTGGGGAATGATCCCGGAACTTCAGGGCTCTCTCCACGAGAAATACGCGCAGCGGATGATCACGCTGGTCCCGATCGATCCATATGAGATTGTCTCGAAGCGTCCGGTCAGGAAGCTCGAAGATCTGAAAGGCCTCAAGATGGGGCTGGCCGGTCCGAATGCAATTTGGTTCACGCAAACCGGCGCGGTTGGCGTTCAGGACAATGCGGGGACGGTCTACACCGGCTTGCAGACCGGCGTGATCGATGCGTCGTTAGCCTTCGCGAGCCTCGTTTGGAAGGGCAAGCTGACTGATATCGCCAAGAACTACACACAGCTGGGCATCTCCTCGATGACCTGGATTGGCGTGCATGTCAGCGACCGTTGGTACAACGACCTTCCCCCCGAGGTTCAGGATATCCTCCTCGACCTCGGCCGGGACTTCGAGCACATCGTGTCCGACGGGATTACGGACGCCTATGCGCCGACCCTCCAGAAGATGCGTGATAATGGCGTGACGATTGTCGAGCTGCCGCTTGAAGAGCGCCGGAAATGGGCAGAGACCCTGCGCGATATGCCCCAGAAGAAGGCCGACGAGTTGGAAGCCGAGGGATGGCCGGCGATCCGGACATTCAACGCCACCCTCGATGCGGCCGAGAGCCATGGGCATACATGGCCGGTCCGCTACGAGGTGAAATAGAACCGATCCGGTCGGCGGCGTCGGGTAATCCGGCGCCGCCGAGCCGTTCTTACCGCTGACGCTAAACGTCCGCATTGTGGGAGGCGGTCGCGATGATCCTGAGACTTCATGACCTTGTCAGCCGGGCCCTGATGACTCTGGCGGCGTTCTGGGCCTTCGGCCTCGCGTTCTACATACTCGTCGATGTCGTCGCCCGTAACCTGGGTGTCCAGATTGACGGGACCGCCGAGATCGCCGCCAATTCCATCGTCATCATCGTCTTCATGCAGATCGCCTACTGCATCCATATTCGCGGCATGTTGCGTGCGGACATGCTGACGTCCGTGCTTCCGGAATCCGCGACAAAAATACTCAGGCTGTTCAGTGCGATCCTCGGCGCCCTGTTCTTCGCGGCAATCGTCATCGGGACTTTTGAACCCGCCATCGAATCCTGGAACGTCGGTGAATGGGAGGGCCCGGAGAATTTTCGAGTTCCCGTTTGGCCGGCCCGCTTTGCCGTGGTGATCGGCGCGGCGCTTGCGGTCGTCAGCTATGTGCTCGCGGCCGTGGAAATCTTCCTTCGCTCGCCGCCGCCGTCGGAACAGACGTTGTCGGGGGCCTAGCGGTCGGGATTGCGAGAACCGGGACTCGCGACGACACGTCACGTCCGCAAATCACGAAGCAGGAAACGAGTTGCATGTTCGATCTAAACGCCACGCTCGTCGTCATCAGTCTACTTCTGATCTTCGTGGTGCTCGGGGTGGATGTTGCCGTGGCACTGGGCGTCACGGCGTTCGCGGGCCTTTTCCTTGTGTTCGGCGATGTTCAGGTGGTCTTGAGTTTCCTCGGGTCCACGGCCAACGAATCGCTCCGCGACCAGGTTTTCGCCATCGTCCCGCTCTTTATCTTGATGGGAGAGTTCATCGCCCGCTGCGGTGCGGCAGGCGACATTTACGCCGCGATCAACAGAAACCTCTCCCGAATTCCGGGACGGCTGGCCCACGCCACCGTCCTCGGCAACACCGTGTTTTCGTTTGTGACGGGGACGAGTCTGGCGTCGGCGACAACCTTCACCCGCATCGCCTATCCCGAGATGAAGCGCTTCGGTTATCATCGCGGGTTTTCTCTCGGTGTGATCGCCGGTTCGGCATCCCTGGGGCTTCTGATTCCGCCCAGCATCTTCATGGTGATCTGGGGAATTCTGACCGAACAGTCGATCGGCTCGCTTTTCATCGCGGGGATCATTCCGGGCTTCCTGCTCGCCGGCATGATGATGCTGTACATCAGCACCGTCGGCTGGATTGCGCCGTCCCGGGTCGGCATCGGTCACTCGGAAAGCGTGGACGCACCGCCGACGCCGTCCGCACCGGAGACAGATCCCGCGATTGCGGACATCGTTCCGCCCGGTGATGGAACGAAGAGTTCGGTCGCAATTAGCGGTATCGGCATTCTCGCGATCATCTGCGGCTCGCTCGGCGGAATATGGATGGGCTTCTTTACGCCGACAGAGGGTGCGGGCATTGGTGCGCTGATGGGCCTGGTACTCGGAATCGCGAAGGGCATGCGCTGGCCGGAGATTCAGGCGACCGTGCTCGCCGTCGGCCGCTCGTCCGTGCCGATCATGGTGCTGATCTTTGCGGCACAACTCTATTCGCGCATGTTGGCCCTAACGGGGGTCGGTGCTGCTGTTGCCGATTCGCTTGTCGGCACCGGCTTCGGTCCGATTGGGACCCTGGCGATCATGGTCGCGATCTGGTTCGTCATGGGGATGCTGATCGATTCCGTCTCGATCATGCTCCTGACGGTGCCGATATTCGCACCGGCGTCTGTGCTTCTGGGGTTCGATCCGATTGCCTTTGCGCTTATCGGAATCCTCGCGATCGAAGCCGGCGTGCTGACGCCGCCGTTCGGGTTGCTCGTCTATGCAGTCAAGGCCGTGGTCCCCGACGATGACGTGACTCTCGGCCATATTTTCAGGGGATCGATTGTTTTTTGGGGAATGTTGCTTGGGCTTTCCACCGCCATCGCTTTCATTCCCGAAATCGCGACATTCCTGCCTGGCATCATAGAGTGATAGGAGCCTGATGTTTGAGCTTGCCTGCATCACGAGGCGTTCAGCCGGTCCGAAGAGAGCCGGTGCCGCACGGTGGTGCGATGATTGTCGAAAGCGGGGTGCAGTCTCGTGCCCGTGATCAGCTCAGTACGGACCAAGCTCTACGAGTGGACAGGACCGACTGTCCCGCCGAAGGATAATTTCTGCACCAGCGCATCGGATGCGCTGTTCGATGCGGGTGACTCGATGGGCAGTTTCCGCTTCCACCAGTGGCTTGTCTGCGAGGTCGAAGCGGACGACGGCACGGTCGGCCTGGGCAACGCCGCGCTGGCGCCATGGCTGGTAAAGCCGGCGATCGACCACTACTTCGGTGACATCATCATCGGCGAAGACCCGTTCGACCATGCCTACATCTGGGAGAAGATGTATCGCCAGTGCCTCGCCTGGGGTCGAAAGGGCGTGGGCATGACGGCCATCAGCGCGATCGACATCGCCATCTGGGACCTGATGGGTAAGCTCACCGGAAAGCCGGTCTTCAAACTTCTTGGCGGCCGGACGAAGGACAGGATTCCCGTCTACTACTCGAAGCTCTACAGCGACAAAATTCCAGTCATGCAGGACGAGGCACAGCGTGCCGTGGACGCCGGCCATCGCGCGATGAAGATGCGATTCGGCTTCGGGCCCCGGGACGGCCGTGAAGGGATGATCGAGAACCTGAAGCGCGTGGAAGCCGTCCGCGAAGTAATCGGATACAGCCGGGACCTGATGCTCGAATGCTATATGGGCTGGACCCTCGACTACGCACGGCGGATGCTGCCGTCCCTCGAAAAGTACGAACCGCGATGGCTCGAGGAACCGGTTATCGCTGACGACCTGCACGGATACGCAGACCTGAACCGCGGCCCGATCCCGATATCCGGCGGCGAACACGCGTTCGGGCTCATGGAGTTCCGGCAGCTGCTCGACATGAAGGCGATCGGCGTCATCCAGTACGACACAAATCGTGTCGGCGGCATCACGGCGGCCCAAAAGATCAACGCGCTCGCGGAGGCCCACCAGATACCGGTCATTCCGCATGCGGGCCAGATGCACAACTATCACCTGACGATGGCCAGCCTCAATTGCCCGATGTCGGAATATTTTCCGCAACACGACGTCGAGATCGGAAACGAGCTCTTTTACTATGTGTTCGAGGGTGACCCCGAGGCACGGGACGGATATCTCGACCTCAGCGATGAGGTGCCGGGGCTGGGGCTGACCTTGTCCGACCGTTATCTCGACAAGTTCAATGTCGTCATGTGAATCGGCACGTCGCTTGACGGGTGCGTGCCGATCGCGCCGACCGCGTTTGCGGAAACCGGTGCGCTCGATCTTGAGGGGATGAAGCGGATTCCGGGCGGCGAAGGGAGTGATGAAGGAGGGCGGTGTGATCGCTTCGGATTTCTGCCGGCACCCCATCGCACCGCTGCATCCGGCAGTCCGCGAATCGCTTCCGGAAATCGCGTTGGCCCGCGATCCGATTGCGCTGGAATGGGGACTTTGAACGAGGTACCACACTCGCCATGAATGACATGAACATACGAAAGATAAAGCGGTCGAGCCTCGCGGAGGAAGCCATGCGCGAGCTCCGCCGGCTTGTCCTGCTGGGCGAGCTGGCGCCGGGCAGTGCAGTGCGCGAGCGGGATATGGCCGAACAGCTCGGGATCAGCCGCACTCCTCTTCGTGAAGCGATTCAGCAACTGGCCGTCGAGGGGTTGATCGAGTATTCGGCCACCCGAAGGCCCTTCGTCGCGGACCCCACCATCGACGAGATCCGCGATGGCATGACGGTGATGGCATCACTCGAGGCGCTGGGCGGCGAACAGGCGTGTGAGAACGCAGGCGATGCGGAGATTCACCGGCTCGGCGCCTTGCACGAACGCATGCTGAAGACCTCGGAGCGCGGCGAACCGCTGGAATTCTTCGAGACCGACATGGCGTTTCACCGCACCATCATCGAAGCGGCGCACAACAGCGTGCTCACCGACATTCACGCACAGGTCAACGCACGGCTTTGGCGTGTCCGTTTCCTGTCCTCGCGGATGAACAAACGTCGCGACCGGACTCTCGCTCAACATAGCGAGATCTACGAGAGCATCCAGGCGCGCAATCCCAAACGGGCCGCGAAGGCCATGCGGGGCCATCTCGAGACCGGTATCCGCAATATCCAGGAATTGCTCGAAGAAGATTCCCGGCCTTAGGGCGCTCCGCCTGCTTCGGGTCGCGACGCGCCCTGGGTGTTCAGGTAGACGGCGTAGACCGAAGTTGTGGCTGTAATAAAGAGCCGATTGCGTTTGGGGCCGCCGAAGCACACATTCGCAACGACCTCGGGAATCAGAATTTTCCCCAGAAGATTGCCATCCGGCGCGTAGGCGTGGACGCCGTCACCGGCACTGGTCCAGATATTGCCGTGCACGTCGACCCGAAAGCCGTCGAAGAATCCCGGCTCGCAGGTGGCGAAGACAGCGCCGCCGGCCAGCGACTGCCCGTCATCGGACACCGTGAACTTCCGGATATGGTGTGGTCCGTTTTCGACATGGGTGACCCCCGTGTCGGAGATGTAAAGTTCGGATTCGTCGGGGCTGAACGCCAACCCGTTGGGTTGTTTGAAAGCGTCTGTCACGACATCGAGATCGCCCGAGGCCGGATCGAAGCGGTAGACATATCGTCCGTCCGTCTCGCGCGGCGCAGCATCACCCTCATACTCGCTGTCGATGCCGTAGGAGGGATCGGTGAACCAGATCGTGCTGTCCGAGCGGACGACGATATCGTTCGGCGAATTAAGACGAGCGCCCCGGTAGGAGTCTACCAACACCGTTCGGGTGCCGTCGAATTCGGTGCGCGTGATCGCCCGCGCACGGTGTTCACAGGTAACCAGTCGGCCCTGGGTATCGACGGTGTTTCCGTTGCTGTTCCGCGCGGGCGAGCGGAATATCGAGACATGTCCGTCATTCTCGTCCCATCGCAGCATCCTGTCGTTTGGGATGTCCGACCAGATCAGATAGCGACCGGCGGGGAAATATGCCGGCCCTTCGGCCCAGCGGCAGCCCGTATAGAGTTGTTCGACATGAACATTGGGAATCACCAGCGCGCGAAACGCAGGATCAATCACGTTGAACCATTCCGTCAGCAATCGTCAAAATCCTTCTTTTCGGGGTGTATTCGGGGCTTGTCTCTGGGCCAGACGAGGGGATGTTTTCCGGTCGCGTAGACAATGATGTCGTGGGCAGCGCGCGCCGCGAGACGCACAGATCGGTCCGCGTCCCGCATCAACTCGCTTCCCGGAGACGCCAACGCCCAGATCGCCAGGTTGACGTGCCCTTCGGGATTGAAGATGGGAACCGCGAAGCCTTCCACACCGGGGCGCCACTCACCCTCTTCCGCGCCATGGCCTTGCGCACGAATCCGACGCAGTTCGGTCAGCAACTGACTGACCATTGTCATCGAATTGGCTGTGTGCCGCCGAAGCGTGTTCTCGGCATAGAGTGAGGTGATCTCGTTCTCCGCTGCATATGCCATGAGAACCTTTCCGATCGCCGTTGCATGGGCATCAACGTGGGTGTTGCAGGCTCGCGCCACCGTTGCGGGCAACCGGTCGCGGGCGTCGACTCGCCGATACAAATGAACCTTCGTTCCCTCGCGGCCGCCGATCAGCACGGTCGCATTCAATTCGCCGGCAAGCCGCGCGAGATATGTGTGCGCACGCTGCGCGGTGATCGCACGTGCCGGATCGGAGGCGCCGAGGCGGAAGATCTCGAAGCCGATCGAGTAGCGTCGACTGTCAGGATCCCGGTGGATGTAGCCGCGCTCGACAAGCGCTGCGAGAATCCGATGTGTTGTACCGGTGTCCAGACCGGTTACTTTCGCGACGTCGGTCAGGCGGACCGGAGCGGCGTGGGCGCCGACGGCATCAATGATCGTTGCAACGCGCTCAACGGATCGGTGCGAACGCGGTTTCGGACGATTTTGACCTTGCGGAGCTGTTGTTTGTGGTTGCACGGATGAATTGTTCCAACAATGCTAAATGGTATACCAAATACTAGCATCAGTTTGTGCATCTGATGCAGAAAAACTTCGAATCGAGTTGGGTCTGATTGGCTTGAATGGCGAAGATGGCGCCATCGACGGGAACAACGTCAAGCGCCAGGGGAAACGCCATGAAGATCATTCCAGCCAAAGAATTGAGCCGCGACATCACCATCGCAGACATCGAAGCGATGCGTGAAAAGGTATGCAACTGGGGCAAATGGGGTCCCGACGACCAGATCGGGACACTCAACTATGTGACCGAGGCTGCAGTCTTGCGTGCCCGTGAAGCGATCCGGAAGGGCAAGGTCATCTCGCTCGGCCTGCCGTTCGACAAGGACGGCCCGCAACGCGGTGGGCAGGGCCGTTTCAATCCGATCCACACGATGCTGGCGACCGGCACAGATGCCGTGACTGGCGTACAGGACAGCAAGACAGCCCCGGATATGGTCGAGACGCAGCTGATGTGTCGTTATGCTGACGACATGGTGACGATGCCGCTGCAGTGCGGCACACAATGGGACAGCCTCGCGCACGTCTTCGCCAACGACAAGATGTGGAATGGCTACGAAGCGACATTGGTCGATTCCAACGGCGCCAAGAAGAACGGAATCCACAATACGCGGGACCGGATGACAGGCCGCGGGGTTCTTCTCGACATTCCGCGCTGGCTTGGTGGTGATGTGCTGGATAACGGGTATGGCGTGTCGAACGACGAACTGGACGCTTGCGCGGAGGCCCAGGGGGTGGAAATCCTGCCTGGAGACTTCGTGATTGTGCGAACCGGCATGATGGAGCGTTGCCTGGCGGACGGCACGTGGGGCGGATATGCCGGCGGCGATGCCCCGGGCATGCGCTTTGAGACGGCAGAGTGGGTCCACAAAAAGGAGATCGCGGCAATCTGCACCGATACCTGGGGTGCGGAGGTGCGTCCGAACGAATCCAATGAGGCGTTCCAGCCATGGCATTGGGTCGTGATCCCCATGATCGGCATCACGATGGGCGAGATATTCTATCTGAAGGATCTTGCGGACGATTGCCTGGACGACGGAGTCTACGAGTTCCTGTTCTGCGCCCCGCCGCTGCCGATCACCGGTGCCGTCGGTTCGCCGATCAACCCCCAGGCGATCAAGTAGGCGGTTTACCTATGGGTGACGAACTACAGGACGGCCCGGACAAGGCCGCGGTTCAGGTCGGTGACGAGAAGCGATTCGGGATCGTTTTCGAATGCGATGCGGCCGCGGCGGGAAAGATGCGTACAGACATGCATGTGCGCGTCCTCGAGCCCGAGCAGGAAACATGGGAGTTCGCTACTGATGAGGGGCCGTTCCAGGGTGGAGACGGCACGGCGCCGCCACCGCTTGCCTTTTTCATGGCGGGGCTGGCCAGTTGCCTGATCACGCAGATTCGGAATTTTTCCCGGCGTCTGCGGGTCGATCTCGACTCGTTATCACTCCACACGCGCTGCGAGTGGGAAGGCCGCATGAAGGGGCGTGAGCCCTATCGCAGCGCGCCGGTCAGCTTCGAGATCGACATCGACATCTCGAGCCCGGCGGCGCGTGATGAGATACTGCAGCTGGTCCGTGCCGGAATCGGCGGCTGTTTCATCGAGCAGACGATCATGCGCGAAAACACCATCCGGCACCGGGTCAAGCTCGGTGAGGATTGGGTCGAAGTGGCGTGATCAAACGGGAACATCACTTCGGTCGGCGGCCTGGGAACCAATAGGAACGCGGGTGATATACCGCCCGGACAGCGTCGTGTGCTGCCATGATGTCTCCCAAACGGAAGTCGTTACTTTTGCTTCGCCGAGGCCCGCTATTGGCGGAATTCCACTCCCCCGCCATGCCGCGCTGCGCCGACGCGATTCGCGGTCGATTTTGTTTTCCCGTCACATTGATACAATCACCACATGCAAGAGCCTGTTCCGCGTAAACCGGGCCTGCGAAGCGCGGTCCGCGCGTGACAAAGTACCCAACCGCCAAGTCCCGGAGATCGATCCGCCATGCTGCCCAGACCGAATCCGTTGAAGCTCAACAAGCTGCAATTGCGCACGCTTGCCCTCTTGCAGGTGCTCGGTAGAGATGAGCGTTCGTCCATGGCCGGGCCGGAGACTGACACGGTCACAATCACGCAACTCCCGCAGGTGCATGGTGACCATGTTCATGTCGGCCCGTTTACTGTCAGTGCCCGGGATGCCAGCGGTTTCGCGAATCCGGCTGTCTGGGTCGCCCTGGAACGCAAGGGGATGGCGCGCCATGATGCGAGCGGCACCGTGCTGACGGCGGAGGGGTTGGCCTACGACACCGGACTTGCGGACCGTCTCACCACGCCGTCGGACCATTAGGCAGCGCCGCCACGCCACCGGGATGTGTCATTCGGTATTCGCGGTCGCGATCGCCTCGATCTCGGCGGCCGTGTAGCGCGGTGTGATGTGCTGCGGGCAATTCCAGTCGAAGGCAGCGATATCGATCAGGACACCGCGCTCGACCCGTGCCCGATAGTCGGGAAGCCCCAGCTTGTCGAGCACAATCGGCTCGTCTCCCTCGATGAGCCGCGCATGACCGAGCAATTTCAGCCGCTGCCGATTCGGATAATCCACCAGGATCAGCGACACCCGGTCGTCGTTCATCAGGTTGCCGGTGCTGACATATTGCTTGTTGCCGGTGAAATCCGCGAAACCGATCCTGTTTCCATCTACCACCTTCAGGAACCCTGCGGGCCCGCCACGATGCTGAACATAAGGCCAGCCCGTCTCGCTGACGCTGGCCATGTAAAAGCTGTCTCGTTCGGCGAGGAACGCCCACTCCCGAGGCCCGAGATCGTTTCCGCCACCCTCCATGCGGGCATAGCTTTCTCGACTGCCGGCGTTCGCCTGAAGTGCTTTCACGCTCGGCGTGAATGCGATGTCTGCAAAGCTCTGGATCGTCATGATGATTGTCCTTCCGGTTTACCCCGGTCCCGGGTGAACATTGTCCCGGGACCGGAGATCGCGTTATCTAGGCGGCGGTTCGTAGTTCGACTTCGGGGAAATCGATCTCGACCTGGGTGGCCTTGCCGATCAGGTTGGTGAACAGGTTCAGCGCCACATGGGCGATGATCTCGACGATCTCGCCGTCGGAGTGGCCGGCCGCCCGCACGGCGTCGAATTCGGCGCCGGTCACGTCACCAGTGTTCTCGACCAGTGCTCGGGTAAAGGCCAGAGCGGCGGTCGCCTTGGCGTCCGCCGAAGTACCTCCGCGATTGGCCAGCATCTCGTCATTGTCGAGCCCGGCCTTCCTGCCGAGCGCGGTATGGGCCGAGACGCAATACTGGCAGGCATTCTGTTCGGCCACCGCGAGTGCGATGCGCTCGCGGGTCAACGGGTCGAGCGCACCGTCATGAGCAATAGAAAAGAGACCGAGGAAACCGTTCAGTGCCGCCGGAGAGTTGGCCAGGACGCGCACGAAGTTCGGCACCGCACCGAGAGACTCTTGTACGGATTGGAGGAGTTCGCCGGTTTGGCCGACAGCGGTCTGGGGATCGATTTGGGGGATGCGTGGCATGGGTCTGTTCCTTGATTTGATGATGCCGGATATCTCGTCACCGGCGGTCCCCGATAGATACGGTCAGACTTGATGTGAAATAATATGTGAAATATAAAATATATTATTACGCATATTGAAATAATGGGCTGGGGAATGGGCCGGTTGCGGGAGATGGAGGTTTTTGTTGCGGTCGTCGAAGCGGGTAGCTTCGTCGGCGCGGCAACAGATATCGGTGCCTCCCCTCCCGCCGTCACCCGCGCTGTCGCATCCCTGGAAGACCGCCTTGGTATCCGCCTGTTGACCCGCACCACGCGTGCCTTGCGCCTGACCGAGGCCGGGGAGCGTTTCGTCGAACACGCGCGTCGCTTGTTGGGCGAAATAGAGCAAGCCGAACTGGACACGCTGGGAGAGGCCGGCACCCCGTCGGGGCATCTCACCCTGACCGCATCATCGACCTTCGGGCGGATGGTTCTGGCGCCGATCGTAACGGCGTTTCTGGCGGAGCACCCGAAGGTGACGGCGTCCGTACGCCTGCACGACCGGGTTGTCGATCTGCTCGACGAGAATATCGATGTCGCCGTTCGGATCGCCGAACTGCCGGATTCGAGCATGGTGGCGCGGCGGGTTGGTGAAGTGCGCCGTCTGCTGGTGGCCAGTCCCGACTATTTGAAGAAATGCGGGACGCCGGAAAGTCCGGCGCAGCTCAGGGAGCATGCGGTCATCGCGTTTACCGGGCTGATGCCCGGCCATGAATGGCGCTATCGTGCGGAAGGACGTATGCGGACGATGGCGATCACGCCACGGTTCGAGATCAATGATGCCCTGGCCGCGCTCGCGTCGGCCGAGGCGGGTGAGGGGATCACCCCGGCCCTGTCCTACATGATTTCCGATGCGGTGGCCGCCGGCCGGTTGGTGTCGGTCTTGGACGATTGGGCGCCGGTGCCCGTACCCGTGCATCTGGTCCACCAGCAGGGGCGCCTGGTGCCACCGAAAATCCGGGCGTTCATGGATTTCGCAGCACCGCGGCTGACCGCGGTGCTGGGTGGCCTCGTCAAAATGTCTCGCTAGCCGCAAGCGCGATCGCCCTGGTCTCGCCTGGCTTGAATGTGTATGCGAGATCGTCCGGTAACAACAATCGAGGAGACGGGCCGTGATCGTTGTCACCACGCCCACGGGCGATATTGGAATGCGTGTTCTGGGCCAGGTGCTGGATGGTGGGGCGGATGTGCGGCTGATCGCCCGCAATCCCGCGGGGTTGCTCGAGGGTCTTGGTCAGCGCGTCGAAGTGATCGGGCGCGGAGAGCGTCTTCTGGCTGCCGCCGGGGGCCGGACAGCGCAAGTGCCGAGGCCGCATATGTGGAGTTTTCACGGGCTTTCTGCGTTGCCCTGGCGTCGCAGGGAATGTGCCTTGTGGCACAGCGCTGTCGGTTAGCCCGGCATCCCGGGGAAACCGTTTAACGCAGGGTCGACAGGCGTGGATTCGATCTTGCTGTCCAGGAAGAGGTTGGCAACCGGCTTGACCTCGGATGTCTGGTCCAGCACCCCGGCGCGAATACTCAGGGTGTTCGGGCGGTTTGAATTGCGGGAGAACATCTGCGAGCCGCAGTCGGGACAGAAAATCTTTTCCATTTCCGCGCCGCTGTCGGCCTTGTGTTTGTAGGCCTTCAGTTCGCCACTAATGTTTAGAGCGCCCTCGTCGACGGTCATCAGCGTGGCATAGGCCGCGCCCGTGGCGCCCCGACAATCGGTGCAGTGGCAGTTGGCTGCCCGCAGGATTTCGGTGTCGGCGCTGAAACTGATCTTGCCGCACAGGCATTTTCCGGAAAGCTTGGGCATCTTGTCTGGTCCTGGTCAGTTTCGATTGTCGTCCGGCGATGGCCTCGCCGCCCGCGCGTCGAAGGCTCAATCGTAGAATGCGATGGTCCGGGTCTCGATCGACTGGCGGGGCGCGGCATCGGCCGGGCTGGTCGGGTCGTCGAAGGCTGAATGGGCCGTCCAGCGGGCGCGGCCGTCTGTTTCCGTGTCATAGCATTTGAGCAGGATCAGTTCGTCGGGCTGCATCTGCGGGAAATACACCCAGCGATGGGCCGGGTTGTACCTGGTGCGATGGATTTCGCCGACCCGATCGTCATATTTGAGGTCCATCAGGATCATGTCGTCGTCGGCGATCGACTGGGCGTCGCAAATGCCCAGCGGCGCTTCCTCGACCGCGCCACTGATCGAGCGCCAGACATTTACATAGACGTAGCGCTTCTTGAGCGCGGCCTCTGCCTCGTCGGGCGGCAACAGGTCGCGCACGCGCTGCGGGCCGGACTTGTCGGTGTAGTCGTTGTGGACGACGCGCACCGGCTCGCGCAACTTTCTGGTGGTTCGTGTCTTCTCGTCCTCGACCCGCAGCGTGTGGTCGAACACGATGACCCGCGCGGCACCGGTCGCCTCGGCGACGATCTTCTCTATTTCGGCATTGTAGACCGTCTCGATCTGGCTCGAATCGAGGAAGTCCGTGACCGCGGTGGGGCGGTTGTGAAACTCGAAGCCGTTGGCGTCCAGCGTGAGTTCACCCGCGACCGAACGCGCGTCATAGACCGGGACCGTTCGGTGGTCGGGGGTCTCGTCGCGGCGGTTGGATTCGCCGTAGGGAGAGATATAGGTGACGGGCTTCACGCCATTGTCGAGCACATAGTTCATCGAGGCTTCGACGAAGGGGAGGTCCTGCGTGTCGTATGCGGGTTGCGCCATTTGACGGACTCTTTTCCTGCAGATGTTTTCTGGTTGCCGGTATCAAATAGGTTCCGATGGGCGCCTGTCGAGCGGATTCTCGGTGTCCGGCCCTCCGGTGCCTCTCTAGTATGACCTTCCCCGACACCAATGATCAGTCTGCCGCACTATGGAAGACACCGAAGTTCTCATCGCCGGCGGCGGGCCGGTTGGCCTCATGATGGCCCTCGAACTGACGCGGTTCGGTGTCCGCGCCATCCTGGTCAATGACGGGGCCGAGACCGCGCTCCATCCGAAGGCCAACGCCATCAACGCACGATCGATGGAGCATTTCCGCCGCCACGGGCTGGGGCCGACGCTGCGCGCGGCCGCCCTGCCCGCGGACCACCCCACCGATGTCGCCTATGTCACCAGATTGACAGGGCGCGAGATCGCCCGGCTACCCATGCCCTCGTCCAGGGATGCGGTCGCCGAGGGCCGGGCCGGGACCGGGCCCTATGACTGCGCGGAGCCGCCCCATCGTTGTTCGCAGATATTCCTCGAGGCGATCCTGCGGGATGCCGCACAGACCCGACCCACAATCGATGTCCGTTTCGGTCATCGATTGGAGGATTTTCGCCACGCAGACGGCGGGATCGTCGCGGTGATCCGCGACGTCGCCGCAGACCGGACCTATGAAGTCGCCGCGGCGCATCTCGTCGGTGCCGACGGCGGGCGCAGCGCGGTGCGACGTCAGCTCGGCATACGCTATGCGGGTGAGGGCGGTGTCGTGCGGCGGATGATGGGTGGGGCAATGATGGCGACCTTCTTTCGCGCCCGACGCGATGCGGGTTGGCTGACCATCGATCCGGCTTGGCAATATTGGGTCGTTGCGCCGGATGTTCGTGCGCTGCTGCTTTCGGTCGATGGCAGGGACAGGTTCACATTGCTCACCCGGATTCCTGACGATGTGGACCCGGACACCATCGACGATCGCGCCCTCATCGCCCGGGCGGCGGGCCGTCCGGTCGACATTGAAATCATCCTTCGCCAGCCATGGACGGCGGGGCATGCGTTGCTGGCGGAGTCGTTCGGTCGAGACAATGTCTGGCTCGTCGGTGATGCGGCCCATCTTTTTACGCCCACGGGTGGGCTCGGCATGAATACGGGTATCGACGATGCCGTGAACCTCGCCTGGAAAATCGCGGGAACAATACAGGGCTGGGGCGGCACCGGTCTGATGGCCAGCTACGAGGCCGACCGTCGCCCCATCGGGGCACGCAACCTGGAGTTCGCCCGCGGCTTTGCCGAATCCGTAGGCAGCTTCGAGGTTGACTCGGCGATCGAGGATGACGGTGCGGCCGGCGCGTCCGAGCGGGCGCGGCTGGGTGCGCATCTCACCGATCACGGGCGTCGCGAGTTCATTATCCCCGGAATTGCGCTCGGGGTGCGCTACGAGGGTTCGGCGCTTGTCTGGCCGGACGGTTTACCCGAAATTCCTGACGACCCGTATGACTACATTCCGACCGCGCGGCCGGGGCACCGGGCTCCCCATGTCTGGCTCGAAGATGGTCATGCCCTGTGTGACCGTTTCGCGGACGGCTTCACCATGTTGCGAACGGATCTATCTGTCGATGCGGCGCCACTTCTTGACGCCGCTGGCGCCGTCGGCCTTCCGGTCACGTTGCTCGATATGGACGAGATTGCCGTCGCCAAGCGCTACCAGGCAGCGCTGGTGTTGATCTTCCCCGACGGCCATGTGGCCTGGCGCGGCGATGCGCTGCCGGAAAATTGTACCGCATTGATCGACCGGGTGCGCGGCGCCTGACAGGGTTTCTAGAGCGATGAACTCGGCCGCGCCTTGACGGCCTCGAACCAGCGCAGTGCATTGCCGGCGTCTTCCGGCAGGGTGAGTTTCAGCCAGCCGGCGAATTCGACGGCGACGAAGGCCATGATGTCGGCGGCGGAGAAGGCATCGCCGCCGAGATACTCCCGGTCGGCGAAGGTCTCATCGAGCAGTTCGAAAAAATGCCCGACCCGGGTTTTGCCGCGTTCGGCCAACTCCGGGATTTGCGCGTAGTCATGGGGGCCGGTTAACGCCCGGTCGGCCAGGCGCTTTGCGGCGTTGCGCAGCCCTTCGCCGACGGCGAGGAAGCCCTCTTGCTCGGCCCGCCAGACCCAATCCGCGACGGCGGCCTTCTCGTTCGCGTCACGGCCGAGGAGCATCGGGTCCGGGTGGATCTCCTCCAAATAGCGCCAGCAGCCCTGGCTCGTGAAAAACCGTCGCCCGTCATCGGTTTCGAGCACGGGCACGGTGCAGAACGGATTGATGGCCCGGAACGCGTCGCCCATCTGCTCCTGTTCTCCCAGATTGACCTCGACAGCTTCGATCGTGTCGGTCAGGCCTTTCTCGGCGATGAACATACGCACCAGGCGCGGGCTTGGTGCCGTTGAACAGTCATAGAATTTCATCGGTTGGGTTTCCCGTGGAATTGGCAGGGTTGCAGCTTAGGCGTTCGGGGGCCGGCGCTTCAATCGCCGCTTTGACCGCTGCGTCATTCTTTGACTTGCCAGTGATCGGGCACGCGCACCGCCTCGTCCGCGCCCGGCCAGGGCGGCATGGTCGTAAGCACGAAACGCAGCGGTTCATCGCCCAATGTGCGGAACTGGAAATGGGTGCCCAGCGGGATGGTCAGGGCGGTACCGGCTGAGACGGCGGTGACCTCTTCGGCGCCGTCGAACGACCGCCAGACTTCGCCGTCGCCTGACAGGAAGTACCAGATTTCCTCGACCGTGCGATGGCACACAGCCAGCGAGGTGGCACCGGGCGGCAGGGTGCAGTGCGCGAAGGTACCACCCGGCCGCACGCCCATCACGCGAATTTCCGAGCCGTCCGGTGCGATCGCATCAACGTTTTCGCCGAGGCGTGCGGTTTCGAATGTCTGGGTCCCAGGCGTCATGAAGTGTTCTCCCGGCAAGTGCATGAGTTGATTTACCGAGATGTGAAGCAGGAGATCGATGGACGTCAAGGCGACCTGGTTCGTTACATCGTTCAGGCGCCGCCGATCGTGTCCTGCATCGTCCGGTCGAACCGCGGTAGTTCAAGATCGGTTTCGGCACCGTCGTTGGAACTCCCCGCCGTGCAGGCGCTGAGTGCCAACAGGGACAACAGGCCCACACCAATGAGGCGCGACGGCCGGGCTTTCGGGCTTTGTTTCATCTGGTTCGTCATCATGAATCACAGATGGGATGCGCCGGTTACAAATCCAGCCACAGAAGTGTGAAGTGCTCGTGGGTGCCGTACGCCGTTTGTTGACCCTAAAAAACCCTTTGATTTCAGCGTTCATAACTCATTTTCACAAAAATATGCTGGACTCTCGATAATAATGACGTAGGTATATGTTGAATAGTTTAATACACAATATAATAGTGTGTTTTATGGATAACCTGCCGATCTTCTTTCGTCTTCGTTCGCGTCCCGTCCTGCTCGTCGGGGCAGGTGGCGCGGCCGTCGCGAAGGCACGTTTGCTCCGCGCCGCAGGCGCAGACATCCGCGTTGTCGCGGCCCATGGCCTGAGACAGTTCGAGGATTGGGCCGCGCAGGGTCATGTCCATTGGGATCGCCGTCCGTTTGATGCTGCAGATGTTGCCGGCATGACCCTGGTGATTGGCGCGACGGGCCATCAGGACGCAGACGAAGGCGTGGCCGCGGCTGCGCATGAAGCCGGAATTCCGGTCAATATCGTCGACCGGCCCGAGCTCTCGTCCTTTATCGTACCCTCGATCGTGGATCGTGCGCCGGTCACGATCGGAATTTCAACGAACGGCACGTCGCCGGTTCTGGCGCGCCGGCTGCGCGAACAGATTGAAACGCTTCTCCCGGCCAATCTCGGCCGGCTTGCAAGTTTTCTCGACAGTTTCCGAACTGCGGTGAAGGCCAAGATCGACGGGTTTGATTCCCGCCGACGGCTCTGGGAAGAAATCATCGACGGACCCATCGCCCGCGATGTTCTGACAGGCCGTGAGTCGGTCGCGCGTGAGGCAATGCTGTCGCGTATCAATCGACGTGCGGACAACATGCCCGCGGCGGGCCATGTCGATATTGTCGGCGCCGGCCCGGGCGACCCGGAACTGCTTACGGTCAAGGCCCTGCGAGCCCTGCAGGACGCCGACCTCGTGATCCATGACCGTCTCATTGGCGATGGCATTCTTGATCTCGTGCGTCGCGATGCGGAACGCATCTATGTCGGCAAGGCGCGCTCCAATCATTCCGTTCCCCAGGATCAGATCAACGAGCTTCTGGTCGCGCATGCGCGCGCCGGGCGCCGTGTTGTCCGCCTGAAGGGCGGCGACCCGTTTGTTTTCGGGCGTGGTGGCGAGGAGCTGGACAGGCTCCGTGCGGCGGGTGTCAGCGCCGCGGTGATCCCGGGAATTACGGCGGCGACCGGTTGCGCGGCGTCCGCCGGATTGCCGCTGACACATCGCGATCATGCCTCCGCCGTGACCTTCGTGACCGGCCATGGCGTTGACGGTGAACCCGACGTGGATTGGGCGGCATTGTCGGGACTGCGCCACACGCTGGTCGTCTATATGGGGGTGTCCCGCGCCGGCAGCCTCGCCGCGAATCTGATCGCCCATGGCCGCGCACCCGAGACGCCAATCGCGATCATCGAGAACGGCACGCGACCCGATGAACGAGTCATCACCGGCACCCTGGCAAATGTTTCGTCGCTGGTCCGCACCGCACAGGTCGGCGCGCCCGCCCTGATCGTGATCGGCGAAGTGGCGGCGCTGGCGGATGCCGCGCGCGAACTCGCATTCAACACGGCAGGCATTACCAATGCCCGGGCCGTTTAGGAGACAGAGAAGATGACACAACAGGTGATTTCGGCAAATCGGCTGGGCGACGGGATCGTCGTCTATCTGGCGGCGGACAGCAGCTGGTCCGAACGCATCTCGGGCAGCGTGATCGCGATGGACGAGACGGCTGCGGACGCATTGCTCCGGGAGGCGAAACAGGCCGAGCAGGATCGGGTCGTCATCGACCCCTACCTGATTGACGTGGCCGAAGTGGATGGTGTGGTTCGTCCCATCAAATACCGGGAGTTCATTCGCGCGACCGGGCCGAGTGTACGGCCGGATCTGAGCAAGCAGAGTTACGTGCCCGACACGGGCGCATAGAGGAAAGAGTCGCATGTATATCTACGATGAAATCGACCAGACGATGGTCGACCAACGGGTCAACCAGTTTCGTGACCAGGTCCGCCGTCGTATCGCCGGGGAACTGAGCGAGGACGAATTCAAGCCGCTCCGCCTGATGAACGGCGTGTATTTGCAGCTGCATGCCTACATGCTGCGGGTCGCGATCCCCTATGGCACCCTGTCGGCCGAACAGCTTCGCAAGCTCGCCTGGATCGCGCGTAAATATGACCGTGGTTACGGCCATTTCACGACCCGCCAGAACCTGCAATACAACTGGCCGAAACTCGAAGAGCTTCCGGACCTGCTGGCCGAACTGGCGAGCGTGCAGATGCACGCGCTGCAGACCAGCGGCAATTGCATTCGCAACGTCACCGCCGATCAGTTTGCCGGTGTCGCGGCCGACGAGGTGATCGATCCGCGCATCCATGCCGAGATCATCCGCCAATGGTCCACCCTGCACCCGGAATTCACGTTCCTGCCACGCAAGTTCAAGATCGCGGTAACCGGTGCAGAGACCGACCGTGCCGCGGTGAAGGTCCATGACATCGGCCTGATCGCGAAGCGCGATGTGGCGGGAGAGCTCGGCTTCGAGGTGATTGTCGGCGGCGGTCTGGGCCGTACCCCGATGGTTGGGCCGACCATCCGTGACTTCCTGCCGGAGCGCCACCTGTTGTCCTATCTGGAGGCGGTTTTGCGGGTCTATAACCAGCTCGGCCGACGCGACAATATGTACAAGGCGCGGGTCAAGATTCTGGTGCACGAAACCGGCGCCGAGAAATTTACCGAGATGGTCGAGCGCGAGTGGGAGCAGATCCGCGACACGGCCGTGGACCTGCCCGCCGGCGAACGCGAGCGGATCGCGGCCTTCTTCAATCCGCCGCTCTATGACAAGGCCGAGGATGCGGCGGAGACCCTGACCCGCCAGGTCGCCGGGGATGCGGATTTCGCGCACTGGGTCGAAACCAACGTGGCGCCGCACAAGGCCGACGGCTACGCCATTGCCAATATTTCTCTGAAGCCCATCGGCGGGGTCCCGGGGGACGCGTCGGCGGAGCAGATGGACGCGGTGGCCGCACTGGCGGAGCGATTCAGCTTCTCCGAGATCCGGGTGACGCACGAGCAGAATCTCGTGCTGCCTCATGTGCGTCAGGATGAACTCTACGCGGTTTGGCAGACCCTGAAATCCTACGACCTGCACACGCCGAATCTGGGCCTCGTCAGCGATATGATCGCCTGCCCCGGGATGGATTATTGCGCACTGGCCAATGCCCGCTCGATCCCGCTGGCCCAGGAAATCAGCGAGCGTTTCGCCGATCTCGATCGCCAGTATGATATCGGCGAGCTGAAGCTCAAGATTTCCGGCTGCATCAATGCCTGCGGCCACCATCATGTGGGCCATATCGGCATTCTCGGTGTCGACCGGAAGGGCGAGGAGTATTACCAGATCACCCTTGGCGGCAGCGGCGCGGAGGACGCCAGTCTGGGCGATATCGTCGGGCCGGCCTTCCCTTACGACAAGGTGGTCAATGCGATCGAGACGCTGGTCGATGCCTACCTGGGCGTGCGTGCAGACAACGAACGTTTTCTCGATACCTATCGTCGGCTCGGCGCAGATCCGTTCAAGGAGGCCCTCTATGGCGTTAATTAAGGATCGGGAGCTGTCCGAGGACAGCTGGGTTCATATCGAGGATGGCGTACCCGTGCCGTCAGATGGTGGTGCGATCGTGTCGCTCGAACGCTGGCAGGCCGAACGCGATGCGCTTTCCGGCCGTAACGCGCCGATCGGCATCCGCCTCGACAGCGATACGCCCGCCGAAAATCTCGTTGCCGATATCGACCGGCTCGACCTCATTGCCGTGCCGTTCAGCCAATTCAAGGACGGTCGGGGATATTCGACCGCGCGGTTGCTGCGCGAGCGGTATGGCTTCACCGGGGAGCTGCGTGCGGTGGGAAATATTCTTCGTGACCAGCTGGCGTTTCTCGAGCGTTGCGGTTTCGACAGCTTCGAATATGCGGGCGGTACGGATGCGACCGAGGCGCTCCGGGCGTTCGACGAGATAGAGGTTGTCTATCAGACCGCGACGGACCGTCGGCAATCGGCGGCGGCAACGCGGAACCACCCGTCGCGTGCATTCTCCAACGGGACGAGCGGATAGGCCATGCGCGGCGAATTCGAGGCGCCTTCCCAGTCACATAACGCGGCCCATATGCGGGCTGCGCGGTTGATGAATCTGGTGCCTGACGGGGCCGGCGACAAGGTTTTGCGGGCGGCGATCGAGGATGTATTTCCGTTCCGCGTCGCCGCACTTTCGTCATTTGGCGCGGAGTCGGCGGTCGTCCTGCACATGATCGCGGCAATCGATCCTGCGCTCCCGGTGATCTTTCTCGATTCCGGGCAGTTGTTTGCCCAGACACTCCAGTATCAGCAGGAACTCTCCGAGCGTCTGGGGCTGACCAATGTCCGTGTGCAGCACCCGGACAAGCAGGACATCGCGAAGGCGGACCCTGACGGGATGCTGTGGAAGTCCGACCCGGAAGCATGTTGCCATCTGCGCAAGGTTGTTCCGATGGAACGGTCGCTCGAAGGGTTCGACGCCTGGATCACGGGCCGCAAGCGGTTCCAGGGCGGCCGGCGTGTCACGTTGCCGGTCGTTGAGGTCGAGAACAAGCGTGTGAAAATCAACCCGCTCGCCGGCTGGTCGCCGGACGATGTGGAGGCCTATTTCGCAACCCATGACCTGCCGCGCCATCCATTGTGGGAGTTCGGCTATCTGTCGATTGGATGCCACCCTTGCACGCGTCCCGTCGCGGCCGGGGAAGATCCGCGCGCCGGTCGCTGGGACGGTCTGGACAAGACCGAGTGCGGCATCCACGGAAACCCCTGGGGCTAGGGGCAGGCCCGGAACGAAAAAACCGGCGCCCCGTCTGGCGAGAAGGGGCGCCGGCTTCGTTTCAGTATCGGGTTCCGCCTACTCGGGAATCGGCAGCGGCTGATCGTTCTCCGGAATATTCCATGCGGCCTGAACTGCCGGGCGGTCGAGCATGGTCATGTACCAGCGGCGTACATTCGGATACTCGTTGAGGTCGATCTCCTGCCAATTGTGGCGCGCGGCCCAGGGCCAGCAGGCCATGTCCGCGATCGAATACTCGTCGACGATGAAATCGCGGCCTTCGAGACGCTTGTTGAGCACCCCGTACAGTCGCCGCGCCTCTTCCTCGTAACGCTTGCGCGCATAATCGGACGCATCGGGGTTGTACTTCGTGAAGTGGTGGACCTGCCCCAGGATCGGGCCGTAACCGCCCATCTGCCACATCAGCCATTCCATCGTGCGCCAGTAGGCGTCGCGGTCTTTGGTGTTGAGGAACTTGCCGCTCTTCTCGGCAAGATACAGCAGAATCGCGCCGGTCTCGAACAACGGGTAGTCATTGTTGTCGCGGTCGACGATCGCCGGAATCTTGTTGTTGGGGCTGATCTTCAGAAAGTCCGGATCGAACTGGTCGTCGTTTCCGATGTTGATCGGACAGACCGTGTAATCGAGCCCGGTTTCCTCGAGCATGATCGCGACCTTGCGGCCGTTCGGTGTAAACCATGTGTAAAAATCGATCATCCCAGATCTCTCTTCCCTGTCATCGTTGTGTGGGTGTGAACCTATTGACCGTCTGAAATACGGTCAATTGCCGGAGATTCACAAGTTTTATGTATTATCCGGGGCGTTTCCAGACAATGAACTGGCGGGTCACCCCGTCCGGGCCAAGGCCGGAAAAGACCATTCTGGCGCCGTCTTTGGTGATCTCTCGTGACAGCGCCATGCCGACCATGTTCGGGTCCAGCGCCGTTTGAATGTTGTGGGTGACCGTGTCGTTCTCGAGGCTCCAGGTACCGGCGTAGTTGAAATAGCTTGAGAACCCTTCGGCACGTTCCTCGTCGCCCGGACGATCGGCGGGCAGGAAACGATCCGCGAAATGGGTGATCGCGGACATGTAACCATCCGGCGTATACATGATCATCCCACCCGCGTCGCGCCCCATCGGGTGACTCCGCGTTCCGTCCTCGCTCTCGGAATACATCTCATCCAGTACCCAGGCGCCCACAAGGTCGTTGTCGCTAAGTGCCATTTCCAGTCCTCGAATTCGTTCGACGCGGGAGCCTAGTGCCTTCGCTCGAAAGTTTGAAGCAAATCCGTCATCGGTCGCGTTGATACGTCTGGGCGCGTCAGGCAAAGTCGGCGCTCAACCGCATTTTGTTTCAGAATCGCTCAACCGAGGACCATGCCGTGCCCCACAATCTGATTCCCCGGCCGCGTAAGGATACGCTCACCCTGACCGTGCTCGACAGCGGCCGCGTTGATACCTGGCGCAAGGACCTGACGCCGGCGCAACGCGCCTGGCTGGATCAGACGGGGTTTTCCGGGCGCCCCGGCGGCTGGGCCATACTGCCGAGCCAGAAGGGCGGCGTGAAAGGCGCGGTGTTTGTCACCGGCGCGGACAGCGATATGTGGTCCTGGTCCACGCTCGCGACCCTGTTGCCGAAGGGCAGCTACCGGATCGCCGGACGACTGTCGAAGGCCATGGCGAACGACGCGGCCCTGGGCTGGGGGCTGGCGGCCTACGAGTTCACCCGGTACCGAGCGGCGCGAACCAGCCGCCCCGACCTGGTTTGGCCGGCGGATGCGGATCAGGCCGCGGTTCGCCAGATGCTTGACGCGACGACCTTGTTGCGTGACCTGATCAACATCCCGGCCGAGGATCTGGGCCCGTCCGAGTTGACCGGCGAGGCGCGCAAGGTTGGCCGAAAATACAAGGCGCGGGTGCGTGTGATCGCGGGCGATGCCCTGTTGAAGGCGAATTATCCGATGATTCACATGGTCGGGCGTGCGTCGGATGACGCGCCGCGGTTGATCGATATGCGCTGGGGTACGAAGGGCCCGCTGGTGACACTGGTGGGCAAGGGCGTCTGCTTCGATACCGGCGGCCTCGACCTCAAGCCCGCCGCAGGGATGCTGCGCATGAAGAAGGACATGGGCGGTGCTGCCCATGCGCTGGCGCTCGGCCAGTTGATCATGGCGGCGAAACTTCCCGTTCGGCTGCGGGTGCTGATCGGGGCGGTGGAGAATGCCGTGTCCGGGAACGCCTACCGGCCGTGGGATGTATTGCAGACCCGCAAAGGCATCACGGTCGAGAATGCCAACACGGATGCCGAGGGGCGTCTGGTGATCGGCGATTGCCTGGCCGAAGCCAGCCGCGAGAAGCCCGACATGCTGCTGGATTTCGCGACCCTGACCGGGGCCGCACGGGTCGCCGTCGGCGCCGGGATGGCCGCAGTGTTTGCGAATGACGACAAGCTCTATGGCGATCTGGAAAAGCATGGTGCTGCCGCATCCGATCCGATGTGGCGCCTGCCATTGCACAAGCCCTACCGAGCGTTGCTCGACAGCAAGGTGGCGGATATCTCCAGTGCGGGCGACGGGCCGTTCGGCGGGGCGATAACGGCCGCGTTGTTCTTGCAGGAGTTCGTCGATGACGATGTGCCGTGGGCGCATTTCGATATCATGGCGTGGAACACCGGGGACCAGCCGGGTCGCCCGACCGGCGGCGAGGCGCAGGGTCTGCGCGCGGCGTTCGGGGCCATCAAGGCGCGCTTCGGCAAATAGGCTATCGCCGGGATCAGTCCCCGGCTTCGTAGCGGGCGATTTCCTCCGACAATGCCGCGGCCAGGGGCGCGAGCTGCGCGGCATACTTCACATGCCGACCGAGGCCGGCGGTGTTTATCGGACGGCGCACCTGGGCATAGCTCGCGGTCTTGATGAACCGTTGGTTCCGGTCGAACGCCAGGCAGGCATCGTCCCAGGGAAGGTCGCAGAATTCCAGGATGGCCGCGACGGTTGGCGCGGGGTCTGTCACCAGATCATCGTAGCGTAGATCGAAGCGCGGCAGGTCGAGCACACCGGACCAGAATGCCATGAGCGCGTCATAATGCCTGTAGTAGTCGGCAAGGCTCTCGATGCTTCCTGCAAAACTGTTCTCATTCTGGAAGTTGCGAAACAGGCAGGACAGACAAACATCGAGCGGATGGCGACGGCAGTGGATGATCCGAGCGCCAGGAAGGGCCTGCCAGATAAATCCGAGATGCTCGAAGTTGATCGGCATCTTGTCTGTTACGTAGCGCGAATCGGCCGAGATCTCTGCCAGATGGTCCAGATAGGTTTCCGCCATGGCGTCCAACGCTGACGTCGAGGTCGTTTCCAGCGACGCCGGGTAGCCCTCAATGGCGCGCGAAGCGAATTGGATATTGGGGAGTTCGCCGCCGCCGGTAGTGTCAGGATGACTATCGAGGATCTGCTCGACGAGTGTTGTGCCGGATCGCGGCATTCCTAGAATAAACAGAGGCCTCGAACTCAAAACAGATGCCCGGGCAAGGTTCGGGATTTTTTGAGGGGCGAAAGTCTCACGATAGGCGTTGAATCGCTCTTCGGTGGCGGCGCGGTCATAGGGAATCGATGAAACCGCATTGGCCGCCAGGCAGGTTTCAAAGGCGCGTGGATAATCGCCCAGCTTCTCCTGGAGCCCGGCCAGCATGAACGACAGGCCGCGGCGTTCGAAACGGTTCGAACGAATCTGCTGCAAGCTGTCTTGGATGAGCCCGGCTACCCGGTCGAGGGGCAGAATCGGTTCGCTCAGGTTGAGGGCGACCTGGCCACAGGCACGGGCGAAATCCGGCGACTGCGCGCCTGTCTCAAGGAATGGCAGGAGTAAATCAGCGGCGGCGCGGCTATCCCCGGAACGGTCGAGAATGCCGGCCTTGGAAGAGACAGCGGCGAGGTCGTCCGGTGTTTCGGCGAGCAGGACGTCGATGATTTGAAGCGCTTCGTCGAACTCTCCTTTTGCCCGCAGCATCTCCGCAAAAATCCGCGCGATGGCGGGTTGAATTCCCGCCGCCTCGTAGGCGGGGCGCATGAATTCCACAGCCTCGTCCCGGTGTCCCGAGCGGCTGATGATCGTGGCGATGTTGACCCGTGTGCGCATGTCGTCGGGGGCGAGGGCGATCGTCTCGCGATATATATCGAGCGCCCTTTCCGGATCGCCGGACAGGTAATGCGCATCCCCGAGCGCCGACATGATATCGGCCCTGCCGTGTGCGATCCTGTTTGCCTGGGTCAGAAATTCGATCGCGTCGTCATGGTTGCCCTGCGCGGCGCAGGCGCGCCCGAGGCTGAACAGGATGTCCGGGTCGTTTGGGCGCTCTCGCGCGCATTTGCGCAAGAGCTTTTCACCCACCGCGTGCCGTCCGGCCATGAGCTGCACGACGGCAATCCGGTACTCGGCGCGAAAGTCCGCCGGATCGTGTTTCAGAATTTTCCGATACGTGGCGATCGCCGCGTCATGCCGGCCGCCGCGTATGTGGTTTTCGGCCTGTCTGAAAAGTTCCGTGGTCGACGCCATTACCTGGATTCTGTCTCGCGTTGGGAGGTGTGCTAATCGTTTCGGATCCGTGACCGATTATGACGAACCGCACGTTGTGCTGTCATGCGCCGTTGTCGCCTGTGGTTCGCGTTGAATATATAATATTCATTTATGGATATTATTATTTTACATAATTGGTGATTGGATCAGCGAGGCGCTAGAAAGGGTTCTAATACAGTTTACAAAAGCTGCCCTGGGAGGCCCCGATGGTTAAACCGATTCTCCAGACCTATCCCGTTATTCACGCCGAGAGTGAAGAAGAACGTGAGAAGCTGCGCCCGATCGGCCGCAACAAGGAACGCTATCAGGAGACCGTTCAGGGCTGGCATGAAGTCATCATGGCGGCGGACAACCTCAACTTCTGGGGTGTTGCGACAATCGAGCATCACTTCTGGTCGGAAGGTTATGAGGTCGGCCCGGCGCCGGCGATCATGGACGCGTATTGGGCCGCGATCACGAAGAATGTGCGTGTCGGCCAGCTCGGCTACGTGATGAGTATCCAGAACCCGATCCGCGTGGCCGAGGAGACGGCGATCATCGATCATCTGTCCCAGGGCCGCAGCTTCGTCGGTTTCGCGCGCGGCTATCAGAGCCGCTGGACCAATGTGTTCGGCCAGCATTACGGCACGACCTCGACCAAGTCGCCGACGGCCGCCAAGAACAACCAGACGGCGGTCGGCGCCGGCTTCGCCCAGAGCGGTTTCACGATCTCCGACAAGGACGTCAAGAACGACCAGCACAACCGTGATGTGTTCGAGGAGAATATCGAGATCGTGCTCAAGGCCTGGACCCAGGATTCGATGAACCACAAGGGCAGCGCCTGGCAGATACCGTATCCCGGCGACACGGGTGTGGATGACTGGCAGCTGGCCCAGGTCGGTGTCACCCAGCGCCTCGGCGCCCTGGATGAGGTCGACGAGAACAACAATGTGGTGAATGTCAGTGTCTGCCCGTCGCCCTATCAGGACCCGCACCCGCCGGTCTTCGTGTCAGGCAGCGGCAGCCCCGAGACGATCGACTACAACGCGCGCATGGGCTTCATCCCGACCTATTTCACCGACATCAACACGGCTGCACCGCTCGGCAAACAGTATGCCGAGACTGCGGCCGCGAACGGCTTCAACTGGTTGCCGGGCCAGAACCAGAACATCGTGCGCTGGCTGCAGATCGCCGAAAGTTACGATGCGGCGGTCGATGCGGTGATGGCCCATGATTTCGACATCTGGAAGAACTTCTACGCCGCGATGGGCCGCCGGAAGCTCGATGAAGCCGATGTCATTGGCTCAATGCTCGATTCCGGCCTGTACTGCATCGGTACGGCGGACTCGGTCCGCGATCAGCTGGTCGCCCAGTGGGAAGCGATGCCGGCCGAATACATCACGCTGATCTATCACTATGCGCAGATGCCGAAGGACAAGGTCATCAAGAACATGACCCAGTTCAATGAGGTGGTGAAACCGGCGCTCGACGAGATAACCGCACGCGCAGGCCATGATATGGCCGAAGCGGCGGAGTAGACCCGGAGTCATATCGGGGGAACGCGAGACTGAAGGGTCGCACCTGGTGCGGCCCTTCTGTTTTTCGACCCTCCTGTTTTCGACCAAGGGAGATCTGGGATGTTGAAAATTCTCGGGCGCGCGACGTCCACGAATGTCCAGAAGGTGCTGTGGTTCTGTGACGAAGCCGGGCTTGCCTATGATCATGACAATGATATCGGCGGTGCGTTCGGCCAGAATGACACGCCGGAATATCTGGCATTGAACCCGAACGGCAAGGTGCCGACCGTCATCGACGATGACTTCGTGATGTGGGAATCGAACAGCGTGATCCGCTATCTCGCTCGCAAGCATAAAAGCCCGCTTTATCCGTCGGAGTTTGAGGCGCGGAATCTGGTCGAGCGCTGGATGGACTGGGAGCTGTCGGTCGTGGCGCCGCATCAGGGCACCGTGCTGGTGGGATTGGTGCGCACGAAGCCCGAAGACCGGGACAATGCGAAGATCGAGGCCTCCCGCCAGGCCTGGGCGCGCGGCATGACCATTCTTGACGGGCAGCTTGGCAAGACCGCGCATGTTGCCGGCGATGAATTCACGCTGGCGGATATCCCGCTCGGGCCCATCGCCCACCGGTTTTTCAGCCTCGACATCGAGCGGCCTGACCTGCCCAACCTGCGGCGTTGGTACGAGGCGCTGTCGGCGCGTCCGGCATTCCGGAAATGGTGCCTGATCGAGATGGCGTAGGTGCGTACGCGTTAGTAGCCGAGCGCCGTATCCACCGGGTTGGACAGCGCCTCGCCTCGCCCGTGCCGGCCGATATCGTCGAAGATCTGGGTGACGACGCTGCGCGGGTCGGTGATGGCCGCATTGTGGGGCGTGACCGTGATCTGGGAGTGATCCCAGAAAGGATGATCGCCGGGCAAAGGTTCCTGGCGAAAGACGTCGAGCGTGGCGTGTGCGAGACGTCCGTCTTCCAGCGCGGGAATCAGATCTTCCTCGACCAGATGCCCGCCGCGCGCCGCGTTGATCAGGTAAGCGCCCTTGGGCAGCTTCGAGAACAGGTTCGCGCAGAGGGTGCCTTCTGTCTCGGGTGTGAGCGGGAGCAGGCAGATGAGGATGCGTGAGCGGCCGAGCAATGCGTCGAGGCCGCCCCGCCCGTCGAAGCAGGTGACCCCCGGGATATCCTTTGGCGTCCGGCTCCAGCCGGCGACATCGAAGTTGAGGCCCGCAAGCATTTCGGCGCAGGCCCGGCCCAGTTCGCCGAGCCCGAGAATGCCGACACCCTGCTCGTCGGCCTGGCGCAGTTCACGCGCGCGATCGTCCCAGACATGGTCGCGCTGCTGCTGGTCGAGCGCGGGCTGATTTCTGTGATAGCGCAGCGTATGAAGCAGCACATACTCGCGGATGCCCGCCGTCAGATAGGGGTCGACCACGCGCACGACAGCGACGCGTGTGGGGAAATCCGGGTCGGCGAACAGATGATCCACCCCGGCGCCGAGCGAGAAGACGATGGCGAGGTTGGGCAGGCTGGCCAGTACGCCGGCGGGCGGTTTCCAGGCGAGCACGTAGGTAATCTCGGCCGGATCACCGACATCGGGCCAGATCCGCACGTCGAGGTCGGGCTCGCGCTGCTGGAGTTCACGGGCCCACCAATCGGGGCGGTCATGGGAAGCGATGATCAGGACGGCCATGGGCAATCAACCGTGACTCAGGTCGATACCGTGTCGCCGGCGCCGACCGCGGCAAGATCGAAGGCGGCGGCCATCAGCGCCTTGGTATAGTCCTCGCGGGGGCTATCGAATATCTCCGTCGCGGGACCCTGCTCGACGACCTTGCCGTTCTGCATGACGATCACATGGTTGGAGATTGCCCGCACGACCTTCAGGTCGTGGCTGATGAACAGATAGGCGAGCTTGTATTTCTCCTGCAGGCCACGCAAGAGATCGATGATCTGGGCCTGTACCGAACGATCGAGCGCCGAGGTCGGCTCGTCCAGCACGATGAATTTGGGTTTCAACACCAGCGCCCTGGCGATTGCCACCCGTTGCCGCTGACCGCCCGAGAATTCATGGGGATAGCGGTGCCGGGAGTCGGGGTCGAGGCCGACTTCCTCCATCACCTGGACGATCATCGCGTCGCGCGCGGCGGCCGTGTCGCCGATGTTATGGACCTTGAGGCCCTCGGCGATGATCTGCGCGATGGACATGCGCGGCGACAAGGAACCGTAGGGGTCCTGAAACACGATCTGCATCTCCCGGCGCAACGGGCGTAGTTGCTTGGTTCGCAGGCCCTCGATGGCGTTGCCCTCGAATTCGATCGGGCCATCCGAGGAAATCAACCGCAGCAGGGCCAGGCCGAGTGTGGTCTTGCCGGAACCGGATTCGCCCACGACCCCGACGGTCTGGCCTTCGCGCACCTCCAGGGTGATTCCGTCCACGGCGCGGACATGGTCCACGATGCGGCGCATCAGGCCCGCCTTGATCGGAAAATGAACCTTGAGGTCGTCGGCCCGGACAACCTTCGGCGCGTCGCGCACCGGCTCCAGCGCGGCCCCGGAGGGCTCGGCGTCGAGCAATTGCTGCGTGTAGCTGTGGGACGGCGCGGCAAACAGCGCCTCGGTTTCACGCAACTCGACGATCTCGCCCTGTTGCATGACGGCGACCCGGTCCGCCATCTTTCGCACGATCCCCAGGTCATGGGTGATGAACAGGATCGACATCTTGAATTTGGCCTTCAGGTCGTCGAGCAATTCGAGGATCTGCGCCTGGATCGTGACATCGAGAGCGGTGGTCGGCTCGTCGGCGATCAGCAGCTTGGGTTCGTTGGCGAGCGCCATGGCGATCATCACGCGTTGTCTTTGGCCGCCCGAGAGCTCGTGTGGATAGGCGTTGAGGCGTTGCTCGGCGTTGTTCAGGCCAACGAGCTTCAGCAGTTCGAGCGTCCGCGCGCGCGCAGCCTGGCGTGCCAGCCCCTTGTGGACAAACAGGACCTCGTTGATCTGCTTATCGATCGTGTGCAGCGGGTTGAGCGACGTCATCGGCTCCTGAAAGATCATCGCGACGTCGTTACCGCGGATGGCGCGGAGCGTTGCCTCCTCGGCGCCGAGAAGCTCCTGTCCCTCGAACCGGATCGAGCCGTTCGGATGGCGCGCGGTCGGGTAGGGCAGGAGCTGCAGAACGGACAGCGCGCTGACGGATTTCCCCGAGCCGGACTCGCCGACCAGGGCCAGGGTCTCGCCGGGGGCGATGTCAAAAGAGACGTTCCGCACCGCGTGCACCAGCCCGCTGGGGGTCGCGAAGTCGACGGACAGGTCCTTGATCGAAAGCAGGGGTTTCGAGCGTGATGGATCGGCCATCATCCATGGTCTCCGGTAATCTGCTTGCGCGGGTCGAAGGCATCACGCACCGCCTCGCCGATGAAGATCATCAGGCTCAGCATGATCGCGATTGCGAAGAAGGACGTAAAGCCCAGCCAGGGGGCAAAGAAGTTGTCCTTGCCCTGTTTCAGCATCTCGCCCAGCGACGGTGACCCGGGGGGCAGGCCGAAGCCGAGGAAATCGAGGGAGGTGAGGACCGTGATGGAGCCGGCCGTGATGAAAGGCAGGAAAGTCAGGGTCGCGACCATCGCGTTCGGCAACACATGGCGGAACATGATCAGCCTGTTGCCCATCCCCAGCGCACGTGCCGCGCGCACATAGTCGAAGTTGCGCGCGCGCAGGAATTCAGCGCGTACGACGCCGACAAGCGACATCCAGCTGAACAACAGCATCAGGCCCAGCAGCCACCAGAAGGTGGGCTCGACGACGGAGGCGAGGATGATCAGCAGGAACAGGGTCGGCAGGGACGACCAGATTTCGATGAAGCGCTGGAACAGAAGATCTGTCCAGCCGCCGAAGTAGCCCTGCACGGCCCCGGCCGCGACACCGATCACGCTGGCGAAGACTGTGAGGGTGAAACCGAACAGCACCGATATCCGGAACCCGTAGATCAGTCGCGCCGTGACGTCGCGGGCCTGATCGTCGGTGCCGAGCCAGTTCTGCAGGGACGGCGGCGAGGGCGCGGGCACGGTAAGGTCCGTTACCGGCGTGTCGAAGCTGTAGGGAATGAGCGGCATCACCAGCCAGCCCTTTTCCTCAATCAGCTCGACGACGAAGGGGTCGGCGTAATCCGCCTCGGTCTCGAAGTCGCCGCCGAAAACGGTTTCGGGATAGCTGTTGAAGACGGGCGTGTAGAAGTCGCCGTCGAAACGTACCAGCAGGGGTTTGTCGTTGGCGATGAACTCGGCAAACAGGGTGAATAGGAACAGCACAAGGAAAATCCACATGGACCAATAGCCGCGCTTGTTGGCACGAAAATTGACCAGCCTTCGCGCTGTCATCGGCGTGATTGCCACGCCCAGCAGGCGGCGGCGTTCGGCAGGGTCGTACCGGGTGTCGTCCGCGACCGTCATCTCAAACCTCGCGGCTTTCGAAATCGATGCGGGGGTCCACAGCCACATAGGCGAGATCGCCGATCAGGTTCATCACCAGCCCGAGCAGGGAGAAGAAGAACAGGGTCCCGAACAGGACCGGGAAGTCGCGGTTCAGCGCCGCCTCGAACCCGAGCAGCCCCAGCCCGTCGAGGGAGAAGATCACCTCGATGAGCAACGAACCGGTGAACAGAATGCCGATGAATGCGGACGGAAAACCGGCGATCACGATCAGCATGCCGTTCCGGAAGACGTGCCCGTAAAGCACGCGCTTCTCGGTCAGGCCCTTCGCCCGGGCGGTGACGACATATTGCTGATTGATCTGATCCAGAAACGAGTTCTTGGTCAGCATCGTCAGGCCGGCGAAGGCCCCGATCGTCAGGGCCAGCAGCGGCAGGGTCAGGTGCCAGAAATAGTCACCGATTTTGCCGAGCAGGCTGAGCTCGGACCAGTTGTCGGACACGAGCCCGCGCAAGGGAAACCAGTCCACGAAGCTGCCGCCGGCGAATAAAACGATCAGGAGAACCGCGAACAGGAATGACGGCACTGCGTTGCCGAAAATGATCACGCCGCTGGTCCAGATATCGAACCGGCTGCCGTCATGGACCGCCTTTCGAATGCCCAGCGGGATCGAGATCAGATAGGTGAGCAACGTGGTCCAGAGCCCGAGGCTGATCGACACAGGCATCTTGTCGAGCACAAGGTCGATGACGCTACGCTCCTGGAAGAAGCTGTTGCCGAAATTGAAGGTGGCGTAGTTCTCCATCATCGTGAGGAAACGTTCATGGATCGGCTTGTCGAAGCCGACCATCGCCTCGATTTCGGCGATCAATTCGGGCGGTAGGCCACGCGCGCCGCGATATTTGGATTCGAAGCCGCCGCCCTGATCGAGGCGCTGCTGCTCCCCGAGACTGTCCTGGTTGAGGTCGGAGCCGCCGCCGCTCACCCGCGACGTGGCGTCGACGGCGTTGCCCTGAATCTGCGCGATGATCTGTTCGACCGGGCCGCCGGGCGCGGTCTGGATGATGGCGAAGTTGATGAGCATGATCCCGAACAGGGTCGGGATGATCAGCAACAGTCGGCGGATGATGTAGGCGAGCATCGGGGTAACCTAGCGACGCGCGTGAATCGGCGCTACTGGCCGTCCGGCGAACGCCTGCCGGTTCCCAAGGCGGCCTCCCTGGCGGGATCGACCCACCAGGCGGAGATGTTGGTGGCCTCACCCAGCATCGGAATTTTCTCGGGCCGGCCGAACTTGTCCCAGAAGGCGATTCGATCGACGGGCAGGTGGAAGTGGGGGATCACATAGTTGCCCCACAGCAATGCGCGGTCGAGGGCACGGGTTCGTTGAACCAGGCTCGCGTGCGAGGGTGCTGAGATCACCAGTTCGATCAGTTCGTCGATCACCGGATCCTCGATACCGATCAGGTTGCGCGATCCGGCGGCTTCGGCGGCCCTGGTGCTCCAGAAGTCCCGCTGCTCGTTGCCGGGTGACAGGGACTGGCCCCACGACCCGATAATCATGTCGTAGTCGCGCGCGTCGGTCCGGTTCTGGTACTGGGCGCTGTCCACGACCCGGACTTTTGCCGCGATACCGAGACGTTCGAGATTTCGGGCGAAGGGCAGGGCCATCCGCTCGAAGGTCGGCTGCACCAGCAGGATTTCGAAGCTGAACGGCGTGCCGGTCTGGGCGTTCACGAGGATGCCGTCGCGGATGACCCAGCCGGCATCCTCGAGCAGCTTGCGGGCTGCGCGAAGATTATTCCTGATGCCGCGCGCACCCGATCCGTCGGTCGTCGGCGTCGTATAGACCTGCGTGTAGAGCGCATCGGGAAGCTGGCCGCGGAAGCGCTCCAGAATCTCGCGTTCTTCTGCGTCGGCATCTGAAAGCAGCCCCCGGCTGCCGAGTTCGGAATTGTCGAAATAGCTGTCGGTCCGGGCGTAGGCGTTATAGGCGAGGTTCTTGTTGTACCACTCGAAATCCCAGGCCAGGGTCAGGGCCTGACGAACGCGGCTGTCTTTGAATATCGGTTTGCGGATGTTGAAGACGAAACCCTGCATGCCGGCCGGGCGGTCATGGGCAAACTCCTCCTTGATGATCCGGCCGTCGCGGACTGCGGGCACGTCGAACGCCGTTGCCCATTCCTTGGCGGAATTCTCGATCCAGATATCCGTGTTGCCGCCCTTGAAGGCCTCACGCGCGATGCCGCGGTCACGGAAATAGTCGATCCGGATGCTGTCGATATTGTTGAATCCCACCTGGGTCGGGTGATCGGCTGCCCAGTAATCGGGCACCCGCTCGAAGGTAAGCGAACGCCCGGGTTTGACGTCGGCAATCCGGTAGGCGCCGCTGCCGAGAGGCGGTTCGAGAGTGGTTTTCGAAAAGTCGCGCGTCTCCCAGTAATGTTTCGGGAGAATCGTCAGGTCGCCGATGATCAGCGGCAACTCGGGGTTCAAATCGCCGCCGAACGTGAACCGCACCTTGCGCGGTCCCGTCTGGGCCACGTCGGCGACGCTGCCATAGTAGAAGCGATAAAAGGGCCGGCCCTGATCACGCAATGCATGGAACGAGAAAATCACGTCGTCGACGCTGACCGGCACACCGTCGTGCCAGCGTGCATCCTCGCGCAGGGTGAACTCGACCCAGGAGCGGTCGTCCGGTGTCTCGACCGTTTCGCACAACAGGCAATAGAGCGTGAACGCCTCATCGACGGACTGCACCATCAGTGTGTCATAGATCAGACTGACGCCCGCTGGGGTGCCTTGCAGGATAAAGGGGTTGAGGCTGTCGAATGTGCCGGTTGCATCGGAGACCCGCGATCCGCCCTTGGGGGCGTCCGGATTGGCATAGTCGAAATGGGTGAAGTCGGGGCCGAATTTGGGCTTGCCGTGCATGGCCAGGGCGTGGGCCGGACCGTTGGTGCCTTCGAGCGCGTGTGCGCTGGTGAGCGCCGTTGCGGCGAGACCGATACCGGCGACGGCCGCGATGAAATGATTGCGGAGCATGACCCCTCCAGACCCTTGAATATGTTCCCACCTAAGTGGGGGCAGAAGGGGTCGGCAATCAAGGCAAACCCACGTTTTTTCACGCGGAAGTTAGTGGTCGCCGCGCCGGTGCCGTAATTCCGGCCCGGATTGGTCATTTTGTTTGAAGAATTCGCCGTTTCGGTCCGCGCGCTAGACCTTCTCGGCGGTGGCCGACAGGCCGAGCGACTGCGCGGTGTTGTCCACGGCGGCCAGGCAGGTCTCGGCGCGGTCGTCGGGAATCCAGGCTTCGATGCGAATCACGTAATCCTCGGCGCGGCCGCCCGATATGCGTTCGCAGTCCATCCGCACGATATTCGCGCCGTAGTCCGCGAAGGCTTCCGTCAGGCGGGCGACCAGGCCCGGCCGGTCGGTACCGCGCACCTCGACCCGATGGGTCACATGGGCGCTTTCCCCGTGGGTAACGCCGAGTGCGAAGGCGCTGACGGAGATTTCGGCGCCGTCGAGTTCGGGCAGCGCGGTCAGCGCGTCGCGGACGTTGCCGGCTTCGATCCCGTCCGGCAGGCGGGCGACGGCGGCAAACTCGGCGGCCGCGCCCAACACGGCAAAACTGGCGTCGCCCATATCGGCGCCCAGATCGAACAGCCGTCCGGTCAGCGCCGAAAGCAGGCCGGTGCGGTCGGGACAGGAAATCGCGATACGAACGTCATGCGCCATGTCGGGTTCCTTGTTTTCAGGCAGGTCTCAGATGGACGTTAGCAATGCCAGCGCCTCGGTGTGGCGTTGGGCGTCGCCGGCCGCGAGCACCGAGCCGGGCGAATCCATCCGTAGCGGTCGGCCGTCCCAGTCGGTGATGGTGCCGCCGGCACCCGCGACGACGACGGCGTGTGAGAGATAGTCATAGGGCTGCATGCCGGCTTCTGCCGCCATGTCCGTATGCCCCGATGCGACCATGGCGTAGGCCCAGGCGTCGGTGCCGAAGCGCGTGTCGCGCACGGCGTTCTTCAGTTTCGTGTAACGGGCGGCGTCTTCGGTGCCGAACATGTCGGGTGACGTCGTGCACAGATGTGCGTCGTCAATCGAGGCACATGATCGCGTCCGGACCACGCCGCTCTCCTTGGCGCCGTACCAGTGGCGGGTCGGCTTTCCCTGAACTCCCAGCCAGCGCTCAGCCAGCGCCGGGTAGGCGTTCAGACCCAGGATGGGTTCACCGCCGCGCACCAGCGCAATCAGGGTCGCGAACAGGGGAATGCCGTTGACGAAGGCGCGGGTGCCGTCGATCGGGTCCAGGACCCACACAAGATCGGCATCGAGCCGTTCGCTGCCATGTTCCTCGCCCATGATGCCGTGTTCGGGATAGGTCTGGTTGATCAGGGCGCGCATCGCCGTTTCGGCTTCACGGTCGGCCTGGGTCACGGGGCTCGCATCCGCCTTGATCTCGACATCGACACCGGCGCGGAAATAGCGCAAAGCCGCGGCGCCGGCTGCGTCGGCCAGCGCGTGGGCAAAATTTTCGAGTTCCGGATCGATCAGTTCGGACACGCTGTCACTCTCCGCATATGCAAAGCGGCGCATGAAGCGCCGCCTGCAACTTACTTCCTGTGGCGGGAGACCGCTACTGGGCCGGCAGCGGGAACGGCGTGTCCGCATACTGCCGAAGGAAGGCGATGATGTCTGCGCGATCCTGCGGCTTCTTGATGCCGGCGAAGGTCATCTTGGTGCCGGCCAGGAAATCCTTGGGCTTTGTCAGGAATGCGTTCAACTCTTCATAGGACCAGGTGCCGGCCATGGTCTTGAGTGCATCGGAATATGCGAAGCCCGAGGCCCTGCCCTTGTTGCCGCCAACGACGCCGTAGAGATTGGGGCCAACCTTGTTGGCGCCGCCCTTGTCGAAGGTGTGGCAGGTGGCGCATCGCTTGAAACCCTTCTCGCCCGCCGTGAGATCCGCGGAGGCCAGCAACGGGCCGACCGGCTCGATCGACGGTGCTTCGGGTGCTGCCGTTGTCGGGGCCGCGCCTTCGAGCACGTCGACCTTGTAGGCGTTGGTTTCGAGATGATCGGTGTGTGTTGCTTCGTTAATCACGATGCCGATCGCGAGCGCCACTGTCAGCGCCACGAGGACCGATCCCCAAATCTTGTAAGACTCGCCACCCATACGTCGTATTCCCCGCTTGAACCGGATCGTTTCGCGGGCGGAATATCCCGCGCGCCGCGAATTTAGCGAGCGATCGTGCACCTGTCCACGGCCCCCCGCAACGCGGTGACGGTTCCGTTCTCGCGCTTCGAGATATATCTTCCGTCTGGCCCCCCGGCCAGCGCCGATCGGGGCCTCGCGGCATTAGGTCGCAGCGCCTGCAATGGAGATCCGAACCCTGTCAAATCCCGACGATTCCCGCACCCCGCCGACAAACCCCGTGGTTCTGATTCCCGCCCGCATGGCGTCTACCCGTCTGCCGGGCAAACCGCTGGCCGATATCTGCGGTCTTCCCATGATCGTGCAATGCCTGCGTCGCGCCGAGGAAGCCGCGGTCGGGCCCGTAGTGATCGCCTGTGCCGAGGCGGAGATCGCCGACGCCGTCGTGGCCGCGGGGGGGCGCGCGGTGTTAACGGCGCCGGACCTGGCGTCGGGCTCGGACCGGATTCAGGCCGCCCTGGCGGAACTCGATCCGGACGGTACCTATGACGCGGTGGTGAACTTGCAAGGCGATCTGCCGACCCTCGACCCGGCCATCGTGCGGGCCACGGTTGCGGTGCTCGACGATCCGGACGTGGATATCGCCACGGCGGTGTGTGCCATCGCGGAAGAGGCCGAGCGTGACAACCCGAATGTCGTGAAGGCGGTGCTGGCGGGCGACGGGGCGGCCGGGTCCGGCCGGGCGCTCTATTTCAGCCGCGCCACGGTGCCGACCGGCCCGGGGGACCATTTCCACCATATCGGGCTGTACGCCTATCGCCGTGCCGCGCTGGAGAGGTTTGTCACGTTGCCGGCCAGCCCACTGGAGCAGCGCGAGAAGCTGGAGCAGTTGCGCGCACTGGAGGCCGGCATGCGGATCGATGCGGCACGCGTTGACACTGTTCCGCTCGGTGTCGATACTCCCACCGATCTTGAACGCGCGCGGGCATTGCTGGCATAGCAGGCACGCGCGTTTTCGCGAAAGAAGCCGACAACGATGACCGATACGAACCAGCAGGCCGGCGACCCGGCCACCACCATCGCCTATCAGGGTGTTCCCGGGGCCAACTCGCACATCGCGTGCCAGCAGGCGTTTCCCGACATGACGCCGCTCGCCTGCGCCACGTTCGAGGATGCGTTTGCAGCCGTCGAGAGCGAGGGCAGGGCCACGCTGGCGATGATCCCGATCGAGAATTCGCTCGGTGGGCGGGTGGCGGATATTCACCACCTGCTGCCGGAATCGAGCCTCTACATCATCCGCGAGCATTATCTGGAGGTGCAGTATCAGTTGCTGGCCACCAAGGATGCGACACTCGAAGGCCTCGTCGAGGTGCGCAGCCATGCCCAGGCGCTGGCCCAGTGCCGCGAGCAGCTGGCGCAGCTGGGCGTGCGCACCGCCGCGCGGGCGGACACGGCGGGATCGGCCCTGGAGATCGCCGAGCTGGGCGATCCGACCATCGGCGCGCTGGCACCGCCGCTCGCGGGTGAGATCTATGATCTGCAGGTGCTGCGCTCGCGTTTCGAGGACCGGATCGGAAATACCACGCGTTTTGTGGTTCTGGCCCGTGCGCGGCGCGACCCGGACCCCAATGACGGCCCCTGCATGACGTCGTTCATCTTCCAGGTGCGGTCGGTCCCGGCGGCGCTTTACAAGGCGATGGGCGGGTTTGCGACCAATGGCGTGAACATCACCAAGCTGGAAAGCTATATTTCCGGTGACCGGTTCTCGGTGGCGCGCTTCTATGCCGAGATTGAGGGCCATCCGGCGGATCCTGCGGTGGCGCAGGCATTCGAGGAGCTGGACTACTTCTCGAAGAATGTCCGGGTGCTGGGTGTGTTTCCGGCAGCGGATTACCGCAAGCAGTAGCCAGGTAGATTGCGTTCTCTGGATAGAACGTCATGCCCGGACTTGATTCGGGCATCTCATGCACTATTCGGTTGAGAGACAAGATACGCGGGTCAAGCCCGCGTATGACGAAGATGGGGCCGTTTCCGCCTAGTCCTCGGCGAGCCATTCCTCGATCAGGCGTCGGGCGATCGAGTCCGGTCGCGGCAACTGTACGGGTGAGTCCGGCGTGGTCGCCTTCAGCTCCGCGCGGGTCAGCCATTCCGCCGACAGCAATTCCGTCTCATCGATGGTGAGCTCGAAATCCAATGCCCGCGCCCGGAATCCGACCATCAGGGAGGACGGGAATGGCCAGGGTTGGGAGTGCTGGTATTCCACATCGGTCACCCGAACACCGACCTCTTCGAAGACTTCGCGGGCGACGCAGTCCTCCAGGGTTTCGCCCGGTTCGAGAAACCCCGCGAGCACCGACTGCATGCGGCCCTGGAAGCGCGGCGACTTTCCCATGATGATCCGGTCCTCGTCATGGACCAGCATGATGCAGGCGACATCGGTCCGCGGGAAATGCGAGGCGTTGCAGGCCTCATCGGTGCAGCGGCGCTGATGCCCGGCCGATTCGCTCCGGGTCGGCGCACCGCACACGCCGCAGAAACGGTGGCGCTGGTGCCAGTAGTTGATGCCGCGCGCATAGGCGAGGAGGTTACCCTCTTCGCGGCCCACATAGGGGCCGACCTTGCGCAAATCCTCGAACAGGCCTGCCGCGGCCAGGACCTCATGTTCATGGGGGTCGGGGATGTGGCTGACGTCGAGCGTGAAATAGGCGGTCCCGTCCACCAGGCCCAGCAGGATCGGCTCCACATCGTCGGCGCGCAGGGCCTCGATGTGGTGCACCTCGAGGGCCGCCGCCGCGACCGTCTCGCCGCTGACGACGAGATTGTTCTGCTGCCACACGGGCAAAAGGCGGCTGGTCGTCGCGGACAATTGCCGGGCGAGCCAGTCCAGATCGTTGCGCAGGTGCGAAACGCGGTCGAGATAGTCGCTGGAATAATAGTTGCGGGGCACCGGCTGGCCTTTGCTGAGCGGGGAGGGAACGGGCGGTAACCTGTCATAGCTTTCGGCCTGTGGAAAGAGCCCGGATTTGTCGGTTTGGCCGTTGTTTATCGTGCCTCATGATCTGGTATAGTGCGCGCGGGAGGCCGGGCGGACGAGCGCCTCGCCAACCCGGTCAGGTCCGGAAGGAAGCAGCCGTAACGAGTTTCGCCCGGGTCGTATTCAACCGGTCTCCCACCTCGAACACCGAATCGGATATTGGTAGTTGAGCCAATCTGTCCGGGAACACGTGACACCGATGACCGCCGACCTCGAAGACCAGCCGGGTGAACCGCCAGTTGCGGACGCGGATGAGTCTCTCGACGGCAGCCCGACCATCGACGATCCCAACCAGGCCAGTTTTCTCGATGGCGGCGGCGATGCTGCGCCGGCACCGGAGCCAGCGCCGGCGGTTTCGGAAGCTGCCGAACCGAAACCTGCCGAACCGAAAGCGGAGCCCGTCAGCGAGAGCGACGCCACGGCGGATTACCAGGTGCTGGCGCGTAAATACCGCCCGCTGGGATTTGACGGGCTGATCGGCCAGGAGGCGCTGGTACGCACCCTGACAAATGCGTTTGCGCTTGACCGTGTGGCCCATGCCTTCATCCTGACCGGGGTGCGCGGTGTCGGCAAAACCACGACCGCGCGGATCATCGCCAAATGCCTGAATGCGCTGGATGGGCCGACGATTTCGCCCGCCGCCGATGACGAGCAATGCGTGGCGATCACCGAGGACCGCCACCCGGATGTGATCGAAGTCGATGCCGCGAGCCGGACCGGGGTCGACGATATTCGTGAAATCCTCGACGGTGTGCGTTACCGGCCGGTGTTCGGGCGCTACAAGGTCTACATTATTGATGAGGTTCACATGCTGTCACGGCATGCGTTCAACGCGCTGCTGAAGACGCTCGAGGAACCGCCGGAGCATGTGAAATTCATCTTCGCGACGACCGAGATCCGCAAGGTGCCTGTGACGGTCCTGTCGCGGTGCCAGCGTTTCGATCTGCGCCGGGTCGGCGCGGACGAACTGATGACCCATTTCGGCGGCATCGCGGAGGCCGAGAACGCGAAGCTCGAGGACGGCGCCCTGCGCCTGATCGCACGTGCGGCCGATGGATCGGTGCGTGACGGCCTGTCGCTGCTCGATCAGGCGATCTCGGCTTATTGCTCCGCCGGCGCGACGGCGACCGAAGAAGATATCCGGATCATGCTGGGTACCGCCGACAGTGCGGCCGTGTTCGACATGTTCGAGGCGCTGATGGCCGGACGCATTTCTGATGCATTGGCGGGGCTGGGCACACTGCATGATGCCGGTGCGGATCCGCTCGCGGTGCTGCAGGATTTGCTGGAACTCAGCCATTGGATCACGCGGGTCAAACTCGTGCCCAAGGCGGCCGAGGACGGTGCGGTTTCCGAGCTTGAGCGCACGCGTGGCCTGGCAATGGCGGAGGGGTTGAGTGTCGCCATACTGTCGCGTGCCTGGCAGATGCTGCTGAAGGGTGTCGGCGAGGTACAGCGTGCGCCGTCGGCCATGCCCGCCGCGGAGATGGTGCTGATCCGGCTTGCCCACGCCGCCGATATGCCGTCACCGGGGGACATCGTCAAGAAGCTTGAAAGCGAGCCCGCACCCGCCCCGGCGACCGCAGAAACACCGCCGACCGGGAATGGCGGTCCGGGCGGTGGTTCGCAGTCTGTTGCCGGAAACGGCGGCGGCGCGGATGCCGCGGCGGCCGCAACGGCGACGGCGCCGGTCCCGCGTGAAATGCCGTCTCCCGTACAGGCACCCGATCCTGCACCCCAGGCGCTCGCCGACCCGCAGAGTTTCCGCGAGCTTGTCGAACTGTTTGGCGAGCGCCGCGAGATCGGCCTGCGTAGCCACCTCTACAACAATGTGCACATGGTGACTTATGAGCCCGGGCGGCTCGAATTTCGTCCCAATGAGCACGCGCCGTCCGACCTGCCGGGCCAGGCGCTGAACCGGTTGCGGGGATGGCTGGGTGCCCATTGGCAGGTGAGTGTTTCGGGTGCCGAGGGCGACGCGACGCTGGCCGAACAGGACCGGGAAGCCGAGGCCACGACCTATCGCGAGGCGGCCGAGCACCCGGTTGTGCGGGCCGCGCTGGAGGCATTCCCCGGCGCGAGTATCGAGAAAGTTGAAGCGCGTGACCCGGGGATCGCGGATCTGCTGCCGGACGCCGCACCCGCGGAAGACGACGACGAAACTGAGGATGACGACGCATGAAGAATCTCGGCCAGTTGATGAAGCAGGCACAGGAAATGCAGGCCAAGATGGGCGAGATGCAGGAGCGCCTGGCGGAGATGTCGGTTGAGGGCTCGTCGGCGGCCGGGATGGTCACCGTGACTCTCAGCGGCAAGGGTGAGTTGAAGGGCATCAAGATCGACCCGAGCCTGGTGAACCCGGCTGAGGCCGACATTCTCGAAGACCTGATTGTCGCCGCCCATGCCGACGCGAAGGCAAAGTCCGAACAACAGGCGGCCGACCAGATGAAGGAACTCACGGGCGGCCTGAACCTGCCACCGGGCTTCAATATGCCCTTTGGCGGCTGACGCGCCGGGTTCGAATGTCGACACCTGAAATCGAACGGCTCGTCGATCTGCTGGCGAAGCTGCCGGGGCTCGGGCCACGTTCGGCGCGCCGCGCAGCACTGCACCTGATCAAGCGGCCGCAGTTCATGCAACCGCTGGCCGAGGCGCTGACGGGCGTGGTGACCGCGATCCGGACCTGCAGCAACTGCGGAAATATCGATTCCGTTGACCCCTGCCGGATCTGCGACGATGCGGAGCGCGATCGCGGCGTGATCTGCGTGATCGAGGATGTGGCCGATCTCTGGGCGCTCGAGCGTACGGCCTCCTATGGCGGGCTTTACCATGTTCTCGGCGGAACCTTGTCAGCGCTCGACGGGGTTGGGCCGGATGATCTGCGGATCGGAAAGCTGCTCGACCGCGCCCGGTCCGAGGCTGTCGGCGAGGTGATCCTCGCGACCAACGCGACCGTCGCGGGCCAGACCACAGCCCACTACATCACCGAGCGGCTGGTCGATTCCGGCGTTCGAATTTCGCGGCTGGCCCACGGTGTGCCGGTGGGCGGCGAGCTCGACTATCTGGATGACGGGACGCTGACCGCAGCGCTGAAGAGCCGGCGCGAGGTTTAGGCTGTCGACGAATCCGCTCTCTATTCGACCGTGCGGAGGAGGGGGCGGTCGTCGGGAGGGCTATCCGGCGCATCTTCGAGGGCTGGAACGTCGCTTTCACCAAGCTGGATGTCCTGAATCTGGTCGCCGCGCCGGGTAATCTTGCCTGTCGAGGTGCGAATCTCGCGGATGTCCTTCTCGGCCAGTGCGAAATGGGCTTCCAGATGCCCAACGCGTTTTTCCAGCCGCTCCACATCCTCGAGCATCTTCATGACCTCGATCTGGATGACCCCGGCGGCTTCCTTCATGCGCACATCCTTCATCACCGCGCGCATGGTGTTGAGCAGCGCCCACAATGTCGTCGGAGAGACGATGAAGACCTTGGCGCGGTTGGCGGCGTCGACGACATCTGCGAAGGACGAATGGAGTTCTGCATAGACGGCTTCGGACGGCAGGAACATGAGCGCCGCGTCCGCTGTCTCTCCGGGAACGATGTATTTTTCGGCGATCGCCTTCACATGCGTGGCGACATCGCGCCGCAGCGCGCGCTCGGCCTCCTTGCGTTCGGTGTCGGAACCGGCGGCCTGCAGCAGGCGCCACGCCTCGAGCGGGAACTTCGCATCGATCACGATCGGGCCGGGTGGATTGGGCAGATCGAGCAGGCAGTCGGCGCGTTTGCCGTCAGCCAGTGTCGCCTGGAATGTGTAGGTGTCGGGCGGCAGCACCGCCTCGACCAGGCCTTGCAGCTGGACCTCGCCGAATGCGCCGCGCGCCTGCTTGTTGGACAGGATATCCTGTAGTCCGACGACCTGAGACGAAAGGTCGGACAGGTTTTTCTGGGCGGTGTCGATCCGCACCAGCCGTTCCTTGAGCTCGTCGAGATTGGTCTTCTGGGTCTTGTTGGTTTTCTCCAGGGTCTCGTTGATTTTCCCGGTCAGCAGCTGCAGCCGGTCGTCGACCGCCTTGGCGAGTGCGCGCTCCTGGGCCTGCAGGGTCTGGGCGAGCTGGGCCTGCTGGGCCGCCTGGGCCTCGGTCATCTGGGACAGCCGTTCGGCCAGGGCAATGACATCGCTGTTCGGTTCAGGCGCGGCCCGGTTCGTGCGTATCCGCAGGAAATAGGTGGCGACCGCAGCACCAATCGCCACGGCGCCGACAACGGCGACGATCACAAGCAGGATATCCATGGGTTCATTCTAGCAATCATGGCCATGAGTCGCCGGTCGGCTTGACGCCGGGCATGGGAGGTCATAGGTAACAGCCGGAATTGTCTGGATTTTCTCAGTTTTAGAGGTCACGCGCGATGGCGAAGTTGCCGATCGTTCTGGCACCGGACCCGGTGCTCAAGGTGAAGTGCGAACCGGTCGCGTCGATCGATGACGGGGTGCGCCGGCTGCTCGACGATATGCTCGAGACCATGTATGAGGCGCCCGGAATTGGCCTGTCGGCGCCCCAGGTGGCCGCGGAACAGCGCGTGATCGTGTGCGATGTGGCGCGCGAGGATGAGGCGCCACAGCCCTATCGGATGATCAACCCCGAAATTACCTGGCGGTCGGAAGAGAATGTGCTGGCCGAAGAAGGTTGCCTGTCCATTCCCGACCACTATGGCGAGGTGTCGCGGTCGCGCGAGATCAAGGTCGGCTTTCTCGACCCCGACGGCGACACACAGGAGCTCGACGCGAGCGGCTTGTTGTCGGCCTGTATCCAGCATGAGATCGATCATCTCGACGGGGTCCTGTTCATTGATTATCTGACGCCGCTCAAGCGGAATATCATCCTGCGCAAAATGAAGAAGCTGAAGCGGCAGCAGGCCTAGACGGCGCGAACGGCAGCCACGCCTCCGCCGCGCAGATGAAGACGGGACGGCACGGAACATGCGTATAGCCTTTCTCGGCACCCCGGATTTTTCGGTCCCGGCGCTCGATACGCTGCGTGCGGCAGGGCATGAGGTTACGTGCGTCTATACCCAACCGCCGCGTCCGGCCGGTCGAGGACAGAGCGGGCGCCGCTCGCCGGTCCATGACCATGCCGACGCCGCAGGAATTCCGGTGCGTACGCCGGCAACCCTGCGCGACGAGGAGGCCCAGGTCGCGTTTGCGGCGTTGAATCTCGACGCCGCCGTGGTTGTCGCGTACGGCCTGATCCTGCCCCAGCCGGTGCTCGATGCGCCGAGGCTCGGCTGCATCAATATTCATGCGTCCCTGCTGCCGCGTTGGCGCGGTGCGGCGCCGATCCAGCGCGCGATCCAGGCCGGTGATTCAGAGACCGGGGTCACGATCATGCAGATGGACGCCGGGCTCGATACCGGCCCGGAATTGCTGCGTGAAGCCCTGCCGATCACCGCCCAAACCAATGCGGGCATGCTCCACGACGCGCTTGCGGCACTGGGCGGGAAGCTGATCGTCGAGGCGCTGGCGGGTCTGGAGGCTTGCACGTTGGAGGCTGTCCCGCAGCCGGACGCGGGCGAGACCTATGCGGCGAAGATCACGCGTGGCGAAGAGCGGATCGACTGGGCCCTGCCGGCGGCACAGCTCGAACGCCATGTGCGCGCCTTCGCCCCCTGGCCCGGCGCCTGGTTCGAACATGACGGCGAACGGATCAAGGTGCTGGCGGCCGACATGGTCGCGGGTCACGGTGAACCCGGAACGGTGCTCGATGATATGCTTACCGTGGCCTGCGGCGACGGAGCGTTGCGGCTGATCACCGTCCAGCGGGCGGGCAAGGCTGCGCTGGCGGCGGCGGATTATCTGCGTGGCCGACCGGTCACGGCGGGCACGGTGTTCACATGACTCGCTACAAGCTGACGGTCGAGTATGACGGGACTGGTTATGTCGGCTGGCAGCGGCAGGATAATGGTCCCTCAATTCAAGCCGAACTCGAACGGGCGGTACATGCGTTTTGCGACGAGGCGGCGATCGTCCACGGCGCGGGCCGCACCGATGCCGGGGTCCATGCCGAGGCGCAGACCGCACATGTGGATATCGAGAAAGACGTCAGTGCCGAGACGGTGCGCGACGCGATGAACCATTTTTTACGCGAAATTCCGATTGCCGTGCTGCGGGCCGAGGTGGTCGACGATGATTTTCACGCCCGCTATGCCGCGACCGCGCGGCACTACCGCTACCGGATCCTCAATCGCCGGCCGCAGCCGGCCCTCGACGCGGGGCGGGTCTGGTGGGTCCGGGTCCGGCTCGATGCCGACACGATGGCGGACGCCGCGCAGGAACTTGTCGGGCATCACGATTTTACCTCGTTCCGCGCGACCCTGTGCCAGGCCAGGTCGCCGGTGAAGACGCTCGACCGGCTGACGGTTTCAAGACATGAAGATGAACTGGTCGTCGATGTGTCGGCGCCGTCTTTTCTGCATCACCAGGTGCGGAACATCGTCGGTACGCTCAAGCTGGTCGGCGAAGGCAAGTGGACGCGCGGAGATGTACGCGATGCCCTGGCGGCGCGCGACCGCGCGGCGGGCGGCCCCACGGCACCGGCGGACGGGCTCTGCCTCGTACGCGTGGAGTATTGAGTTGGCGCAGAATTCGGATTCGCAGCGCCCGTCACGACTGATCCTGTTTATTCTCATCGCGGCCGGCGGCGCCTCGCTCCTGTCGACCGACCTCTACGCGCCGTCGCTGCCCCATCTGCCGGGCTATTTCGATACCGACGCTGAAACGGTGCAGCTCACCATGGCGTTGAATATGGCTGCTTTTGCGGTGGCCCAGCTCATCTGGGGGCCGTTGAGCGACAGATATGGCCGGCGCATCGTGTTCCTGATTGGCATGACCGCATTCCTGTTTACGGCGATTGGTGCCGCCCTGTCACAGACTATCGGACATCTCCTGGCGGCGCGCATCCTGATGGGGGCGTCGGCCAGCGTCGAGGCAGTGATCGTCCTCGCGGTGATCGGCGACATCTACAAATCCGAGGATTCGGCCAAGGTCTATGCGATTTACGGCATGATCATCGCGCTGGTGCCGGCCGTCGGCCCGATCATCGGCGGGTTTGTTTTCGAATGGTACGGCTGGCAGGCGAACTTCATCCTGCTGACCGGCATTGTTGCCGCGGTCCTTTTGTTGGCGGTCCTGCGCCTGCCGGAGACCCTGGTGTCGGGCGAGCGGGTGGCGTTGCGGATCGGCTCGGTCGTGACGGGCTATGCCCGGCTGTTGTCTTTGCCGGCGTTTGTGTCGATTGCGCTGACCCTCGGGCTGGCCCTGGGTGCGATTTTTGCTTTCATCACCGAGGCGCCGTTCCTGTTGATCGATCGGCACGGCGTTGCCACACGGCATTACGGGTTGTTCCAGGGCGCAATCGTGACCGCGTTCTTCTTCGGTAGCATGCTGTCGAACAAGGTCGTCGCCCGGATCGGTGTCACAAGGCTCTTCGCATTGGGGGTTGTGACGGCGTCGGTATCGGGGTTGCTGATGCTGCTGGCCGTCGCGGTCGGCGATACGCCGGTCACCCTTACGGCGGCGATGAGCGTGTTTGCCTTTGCCCTGGGCCCGTTATTTGCCTCGGCGCCGGTCCTGGCCTTTCAACAGGCCGGCGATCAGGGGCGCGGGATGAGCGCAGCGATGCTGGCCACATTCGAGATGACGGGCGCGGCGGCGGGTGCGTTTTTTGTCAGCCAGGCCCCGGACGGCACGGCATGGCCGTTGGCGGTATGTGTTGCGGGTGCATCCGCGCTGATTCTCGTGGCGGGTCTGGCTGGATTGCGCGCCTGCCGCAATTAGACGATCGCGTTGAACGCGAAGGCGAACATGCCGGCAATCGCGATTTCGATGACGACGGTCATGATCGCCGCACCGCGTGGCGCGTCGAGGGCAATGCGCGCAATTACCCAGGAATAGACCCAGAGGCCGACCTGGGCGGCATAGAAGATCGCGATACCCCAGCCGGAGCCGTCGACGCCGTCGACCGCAAAAATGGCCACGGCGGGTAGCAGGATGACGATCCGGACGATTTGGGACCAGTTGTATGCAACGGCGTAGGTAACGAAGTGTTCACGGCGCAGGATGGCTTCTGAAAGTTCGGCAATCGCCGCCAGATAGGCGAGCCAGCGCACGACGAATATGAATACGAAAACCAGGGTGACGCGGCCGAGACTGGCCTCGGGTGCGGTCTCGGGCAGCGCCGAAAGGACCAGAAGGCTCATAATTGCCTCGGCCGGGAGCGCGAGGACCGCGACCCAGAACGAATTCCAGAACCCTTCCGGAGTCGACCGGAAATGGCGCAATCCGGACCGGTCGAAATGCAGCAGGCGCCAGGCGCCGAATACTCCGTGAGCGGCTTCCAGTGGGTTCATGTCGCGCGCCGCGGCGCATCCCCGATCGTTATTGGCTCAGTCCGAAATAGGTTTCGAGCACCTTGAGATAGATTTCTGCGAGCGCCTCGATGTCGGCGCAACTCACATTCTCGTCGACCTTGTGCATGGTCTGGCCGACCAGGCCGAATTCGGCGACCGGGCAGAAGTCCTTGATGAAGCGGGCATCCGATGTGCCGCCGGTCGTGCTGAGCTCCGGCCGCCGCCCCGTGACGGCCATCACGGCATTCGCAATTGAATCGCTCAGGGCACCGGGTGGCGTGAGGAAGGCCTCGCCCGTGATACGGAATGCGAGATCGTAATCGCCGCCTCCGCTGGCGGCATCCAGTGTTCCGTGGAGCCGAATTTTCAGGCTTTCCGACGTATGCAGATCGCAGAACCGGATGTTGAAGGTCGCACGTGCCTCGCCGGGAATAACGTTCTCCGCCGGGTTCCCGATATCGATTGTGGTGATCTGCAGGGTCGAGGGCTGGAAATGTTCGGTGCCCTCGTCGAGAGGCTCGGCGGTCAGGGCGTCGAGCAGGCGCACGATCCGATGGGCCGGGTTATCGGCCAGATGCGGATAGGCCGCGTGACCCTGAACGCCGCGGACGGTCAGATAACCCATCATGCTGCCGCGGCGCCCGATCTTGATCATGTCACCCATGGCGTCCGGATTGGTCGGCTCACCGACCAGACAGGCGTCGAGCGCCTCGCCCCTGTCTACAAGCCATTCCAGAACCTTGCGGGTGCCGTTGATGGCGGGGCCTTCCTCATCCCCGGTAATCAGCAGGCTGATGGAGCCGGGTTGTGACCAGCTGTCAGGCGCGCCATGGCGGGCGATGAGACGACCGGTGGCGGCCGTGAACGCCGCGATGGCGCTCTTCATGTCGGCCGCGCCACGGCCGAAGAGGTGACCGTCGATCACGTCACCCGCGAACGGATCACCCGCCCATGCGTCCGGATCGCCGACCGGGACGACATCCGTATGCCCCGCGAAGCAGAAATTCGCACCACCATCGCCGAGGCGGGCGTAAAGATTATTCACATCCGGTGTATCCACATCGGTGAAGCGAAGCCGGTGGACGGTGAACCCCAGCGACTCGAGCGCCGAATCCAGAACGCCGAGCGCGCCGCCGTCTTCGGGCGTGACGCTGGGGCAGCGGATCAGCGCCTGGGAAAGCGCGATCGGGTCGTCTGTGGGTGTGGGTTCGGTCATGACGGGCGCGAATATCAGTCGCGCAGCAGCTCGTTGATGGAGGTCTTGGACCGGGTCTGGGCATCGACGCGCTTGACGATCACCGCGCAGTAGAGGCTTGGGCCCGGGCTGCCGTCAGGCAACGGCTTGCCGGGCAGACTGCCGGGAACGACCACCGAATAGGCCGGTACGCGGCCGGTCAGTGTTTCACCGGTCTCGCGATCGATGATTTTGGTCGATGCACCCAGATACACGCCCATCGAAAGCACGGCCCCTTCCTCGACAATCACGCCTTCGGCGACTTCCGAGCGCGCGCCGATGAAGCAATTATCCTCGATGACGACCGGGTTGGCCTGCAGCGGTTCCAGGACGCCGCCGATCCCCGCGCCGCCCGACAGGTGCACGTTGGCACCGATCTGTGCGCAACTGCCGACCGTGGCCCATGTGTCGACCATGGTGCCGCTGCCGACATAGGCACCCAGATTGACGAAACTCGGCATCAGCACGGCACCGGGCGCGATGAAGGCGGAATGACGGACGATCGCATTCGGCACCGCGCGGAAACCGGCGGCCTCGAACTCACCCGGCCCCCAGCCGGCGAATTTCGACGGGACCTTGTCCCACCACGCCGTTCCGTCGCCCGGGCCGCCGGAGATCATCTCCATATCGTTCAGCCGGAACGACAGGAGAACGGCCTTCTTGAGCCATTCGTTGACCTGCCATGCGTCGTCAATCTTCTCGGCGACGCGCGCGGCGCCGCTATCGAGCTGGGCGAGCGCGGTCTCCACGGCTTCGCGGTCGGCGCCCGTTGTGGCCGGCGTCAGGGATTCACGGTTGTCCCATGCGGTTTCGATCGCGGATTGAAGATCACTCGTGCTCATTGGCTTTTCCTGTCAGTGCGCGCCCTTGCGGGCGTTGTCCATGCTTGGTTTGGTTGGCGGCGCGAAGATGGCGGCGGTCAGGCCCCGATGTCAACGCGCATGGGCGTTTTCATCGGTCATGCGCCGCCACTTTTTCCAGCCACGCAACAAGATCGTCGGTCTGATGGTGCACATAGTCGTCGTCTTCGGATGGTGCTGCCCAATAGGCATCCACCGGGCCATTCGTGCGAACCCACAGTGTTGTCATGCCCATCGCAGCGGCCGGGGCCAGATTGTGGGCGATATCCTCGACCATGACCGCGCGCGACGGTTCGACCCCGTGGCGTGCCGCGAGGACGTCATAGGGGCGCGGGTTCGGTTTGGGCACATAATCGGCGGCGGCGACGTCGAAAATTCCCGCAAAGACGTCCGCGATGCCCAGCCTTTCGAGCACGGATTCGGCATGCGGAACCGACGCATTCGTGTAGACAATTTTCTGCCCGGGCAGTGCGCGCAGCACACGCGCCAGGCGGGGGTTCTCATCGACCAGCCCATAGTCGACGGCATGGACATAGGCCATGAACGCGGTGGGGTCGACCGCATGATAATTCATCAGGCCGCGCAGGGTGGTTCCGTGTTCGCGGAACATGCGTTTTTGTTCAACCAGTGCGGACTCGGGCTCAACGCCCAACAAGTCTGCGACGAACGTCGTCATCCGGGACGACACCTGCGCCATCAACCCTGTGGATGCAGGGTAGAGGGTGTTGTCGAGATCGAAAATCCAGCTTTCCGTCTGCTTCAGTTCCGCAATCGGTTTCATACGTTCCTCAACCCCGGGATTCCGGGCGTGGCGGGAGGGAATCCCGGCCGCGTCAATAAGACTTCGTTAACCGCGGTGACGGTAGGATTGCACCGCATTGAATTTATCCGCGCGTCATCACCGTTGCGGAGATCGTTGAAACGAAGCGGAGACAAGGGATTGAGTCAATCCCCGGGAACATTGGGTCTGTCTGACGACGCGCGCCGGGACCTCGGCGGCTTGCGCGCGGAGCGTGATCGTTTCGTTGCGCTCGCATTCTGCAACGCCGACCTGCTCTTCGAAGTCGACGTGGCAGGTGAGGTTACGTTTGCGGTGGGCGCCACGAAGGCCTTTACCGGAAGCGATGCCGAGCAGCTCAAGGGTGCCCGTCTCAAGGATCTCATTCACGAGGCCGACCAGAGGAAACTCGATCGACTGCTCCGGGATGCCCGCGCCGGCACGCGGATCGATGATGCGCTGATCACATTCTGCACACCGGCCGGTCAGTCGGTCGTGCTCAGCCTGAGCGGCTTTCACATGAGCGATCTGGGTGGACACACCTACCTGTCGTTCAGGGTGAAGCCGGCCGTCAGTCCGATTGCCGACGAGGACGCGGTGCGCGTTGAGGGTATGGAGGTGTACGACAAGGGTTCGTTCGCCGAGATCGCGACGCAGGCACTCTCCGAAGCCAGCACCGATGGTGAAGAATGCCAGCTCACGATGATCGAGCTGGGGGATTACGACGAACTGCGAGAACGCCTGACCGAGGAAGCGCAGGACGAACTGTCGGCGACGATGGGCTCCATGTTCCGGGCGAACTCGCTCCATGGCGATCTCGCGGGCCAGCTGGACGACAACAGGTTTGGTGTTGTCCATGCCATGCATGCCGACATGGCGGCATTGTCCGGCCAGATCGAAACCTACGCACGCGAGGTCGACCCGAAGGGTGCGGGACTGTCTGTCGAGGCGGCCACGGTCGATGTGCAGCCGGGTGTGATGAGCGAGGCGGACACGGCGAAGGCGCTGGTTTACACGATCAATCGGTTTTGCAACGAGTCGGCGGGCGAATTCACCGTCCGGGAATTGTCCGAGGGCTTCAGCAGCCTGGCATCCGAGACGGTCGAGCGGCGCAACAAGTTCGTGAAGATGATCCAGCGCGGTGCGTTCGACGTCGCGTTCCAGCCCATATGCGACATGAAGACCGGTCGACCGCATCATTTCGAGGCGCTGGTGCGCTTTGACCATGAGAATTTCGAGGCGACGCCGTTCGAGTTTGTCACTTTCGCCGAAGAGGTCGGAATTATCTGTGATTTCGACCTGGCGATGGCCCGTAAGGTCCTGTGTTGGCTCGATGAGATCAACGGGCAGGGCTATCGCTACATGGTCGCGGTGAACATCTCGGGACGGTCACTCAGTACGCCGTCTTTTGTTCAGAACCTGATCGACCTGCTTGCAGAATTCTCGGTGGCGCGCGAGTTCATCCTGTTTGAAGTGACCGAATCGGCCCAACTGGACGACCTCCAAGAGGCCGACCGTATCATTCAGGAACTGCGGTCAGCCGGTCACCCGGTATGCCTTGATGATTTTGGTGCCGGCGTTTCGGCGTTTCAGTATCTCAGCTCTCTGCATGTCGATTGCGTGAAGATCGACGGCGCTTATGTCATCGATGCGATCAACAACACGCGCGGCAAGGCCCTGTTGAAGGCCATGGCCGGCATGTGCCGGGACCTTGGGGTGACGACGGTCGCGGAGATGATCGAAGAGGAAAGCGTGGCCGATCTGGTGCGCGAGTGCGGCATCGACTACGGCCAAGGTTACCTCTATGGCCGGCCGAACAAGCTGATCACATCCTTCCAGAGTCCGCGCCCGGTTGCGTTCACGCCGGAGAAGAAACCGGCAGTGGAGGCGGCCGAATGAGCCTCTTGGATACGCGCCCCGAGGTTGGTCTGTCGGCCAGCCCGGATTTCTGGAAAGACGTGCCGAATCCGAATTTGGATGGCCTGGACCTGGCGCTCGCCGGATGGCCGGGCGCCGTGATCGAGTTTGCGTCCAACGGCATCGTCATCGGCGCCAATGAAATGGGTGCGCATTTTGCGCGGGAATCGATCCGGACGGCGGGTTCGACGATCACCGGGCTGGTCTCGCTGGCGCACCAGGCGCAAGGCAGCGTTTGCGACAGGGTCGAGGTCTCGATTGAAGGCACGTCGCGCTGGTTCGAATGCGTCGCGTTGCCGGCTTCCGGCGATCGCGTTTTCGTTCTCGCGCGTGACAACACCTACGATATCAATATCCGCCAGGCCTTGTTCGATTCGCGCCAGCGCTACCGTGATCTGGTGACCATATCGAGCGATTTCGCGTGGGAAACCGATGTCGAGGGTCGTTTCGTGTTCGTCTCGCCGCATGGCGCGCTCGGTTATTCACCGGAAGATCTGCTGGGGCGCCGGCCGGACGAATTCCTTGTTGAGTCCGGAACGACAAATGTCCAACTGCCCTTCCAGGCCCGCAAGCCTGTGGTGCACGCGCAGGTTTGGTTGCGCAATATCGACGATGAAGAGGCGTGTCTCCTGGCCTCCGCGGTTCCGGTCGCCGGACCGGATGGCGCATGGTGCGGCGCGCGCGGTCTTTGTCGCGATGTGACCCATGAACGCCTTCGCGACAGTGAACTCGCCCAATCGAAGGTGCGCGAGCAGGTCGTTGCCTACATCGTCAATCAGATACGCGAGGAAGCGCGCCCCCAGGCGATGCTCGAATCCGCCGCATCCATGTTGGGTCGCGCCACGTCGTCCGAGGCGGCCGTCATGAGTTATGGCTCGGAAGAGGGTTGGAAAATCCTGGCCACCCACGGTGGCTGGCCCGACACGATCGATGCATCGCTCCTGGCGGAGCACCTGGCCGCCGGGGACGACACATTCGAAGTTCGCATTGGCGAACACCGCGTCTTCGGTCGCCGCACCTGGTACCACGGTGCCGTCAACGGTTCGGTTTTGCTGATGCGCAGTATAATGAGCCCCCAATGGCATGAGGATGAGCATGCCATCCTGACGGCAGTTGCCGGACAACTCGCGATTGCCATGCGTCAGATCGCCGACCAGCGCGACCTCGAGCATATGTCGAAATCCGACGGCCTGACGGGTCTGATGAACCGGCGTGCTTTCCAGGATGCGCTTGAGGCCGCCATGGCGCGCGCTGTGCGGGACCGCAAACCGGGCGCGCTGCTTTATATCGATCTCGATAACTTCAAGGCGATCAATGACAATCGCGGTCACGAAGTCGGCGACACCGTCTTGTGCGAAATATCCGCGATGCTCTCATCGTGCAGCCGTATCTATGATCTGGTGGCGCGGATCGGCGGCGATGAATTCGCGATCTGGCTCAATGATCTCGATATCGACAGTGCCACGAAGCGCGCGGATGAATTCCTGGCGATGCTCTCGAAACTGGCCGAACGTTCCGGGGATCCCGCGAAGCCGCTTGGCGCATCGATCGGGCTCGCGCGATTTGAACCGGCATCGGGTGAATCGCTGCGGGAACTTCTCATTCGCGCGGATGACGCGATGTATGCGGCGAAGAAAAGCGGCAAGAATGGCTGGTCCGTCGCGGGACAGCAGGATGAACTGGCTGTCGTGGATGATGGCGGCGTTTCGATACACCACAACGCTGCCGGGCCGAGCGGCGGAGGCACGGGTCGATGACCGATGCACAAATAAATCCCGAACCTGAGAACATGATCCCCTATGACGACCAGAAACGCATGGCGCGCGACGGCAGTCATGATGAAAGACGTGGCCTGGCGGGACGCGAAGATGTCCGGCCGGAGATTCTCTACTATCTGGCCGGAGATCCCGATCCGGGTGTGCGCCGGCAGATTGCGCAAAACGATCTGACCCCGCGTCACGCGGACCTCATGCTGGCCCAGGATGATGATGACCGGGTCCGGTCCGATGTGGCCGGCAAGATTGCGACCTCGTCGCTGACCATGAAGGAAAGCGAGCAAACCAACGTCTACAAAGTGACGATGCAGGCGTTGGAGATCCTGGCGGGTGATCAGCTGGTTCGGGTCCGCCAGATTCTGGCGGAAACCATGAAAGACAGTACCGGCGCGCCCGTTCATATTGTCGAAAAACTGGCGATGGACCGCGAACTCACCGTTAGCGGGCTGGTGCTCGAACACTCCCCCATCCTGAATGACGATTTTCTGATCCGGGTGCTCAACAGCGAGCCGGTGCAGGGTGCGCTGAAGGCTATCTCGCGGCGTGTTGCGCTGGGCGAGGAGGTGGCGGATGCGATCGTCAACTCAGGCGATGCGGAGGCGGTGGCAGAACTGCTTGGAAATGAAAGTGCGCAAATTCGCGAGGAGACACTCGACCGGATCGTCGACCAGGCCCCGGGGCAGCCCGGGTGGCATGGGCCGCTGGTTCAGCGACCGGGTCTCCATGTCGATGCCATGCGGCGGATTGCGGATATCGTCTCCGAGACGTTGCTTGTGGAACTCAAGAAGCGGACCGACCTTGATGATGGTGCCATGGCCGCGATTGATCAGGTCATTCAGCGCAGGCTGGATGGCAGAGCCATTGAGGATCTCGCGGAAATCTGGTCCGACACGCCCGACACGTCAAAAGCGAACGCTGGCGTAGAGGATCCGAACTGGGCGAAATCAAAAGGCGATGCCGGGCAGGGCCCTGTTGCGGATATCGCGGCCGATCCCGACTGGGCGAGTGAGAAAAGTGCCGCTGAGAACCCGGCACAGATCAAGCGTGCGGAGAAACTTCACAAGAAGGGGTCGCTCGCGGAGAAGCACGTGTCCCATGCGCTCAATGATGGAGAAACGGATTTCGTAATTGCCGCGATATCGCTGCTGGCTGATGTTCCGAAAGAAGTCGTGCGAAAGGCGGCGTCTCTCCAGAATGCCAAGGCACTCGTCGCACTTGCGTGGAAGTCCGGTCTGACCATGCGGCTTGCAACGCGGCTGCAGATGAACCTTGCCAAAATTCCACCGAGCGGCGTGCTGCGCGCGACCGCGTCTGACGGCTATCCGATTTCGCCCGAAGAGATGACCTGGCAGCTCGAATTTGTCGCCGGCATGGCCGACGGCAACTAGCTCGGTAGCTGTAAAGAGGAACCCTCAAAATGCCTATGGATCGAGGCTCACTTTCGAAAGTCATCAACGCCGGTCGTTCGACCGCGTTCAACGTCTACGATATCGGGCGACGGATTCCGGCGAACGATCCGGTCGGGAAGCTGTTCCGAAACAAGACGCTCAACGAAACGCTATTCTTCAAGATCATGGAGCGCAACGAAACCCAGTATCACACGGTGTCGACCGTGCAGACGCTGATGTATTTCCCCTACAATCTGGCGAATGTGTATGAGGGTGGCGACTCCATTCTATTCGACGACCCGGGGTTCAACCGAATGCTCCGTGTGAAGACCGGCGCCGATTCCAAGAGTGAGGAAAGCCAGGTCGACTATGTGATGGACCTCGAAATTCTCGAGATGGTTTATTCCCTGCCGACCCTCGACCCGTTCCTGTTGAAGAGTAAATCCGAGCAACTCGATCTCGACGATCGTATCCATCCGTTCTACTTCAACATCAGCGAGGAAGACTGGAAGCGGATTCGCTCTCCCATCCGGACAAAAATTCGCACATTGGTACGTCGCGCCTACACGTCCGAGGGCACGCTGTCGGTAGAAAAGATGGAGCAACATGTCTCGCGCTTCCTGGCCAAGATCTGGGAAGCCAAGGACATCGAGGGGATCGAGGATTTTGTCCGCAGCATGGACATTCCCGAGGATCGTGCGCCGGAACTGTTCTTCGCCTGGAAGGCGATTTGCTACTACCAGGTTCAGTTCGAGGACTTCCTGCCGCAAATGAAGGCCTTCTTCTCCTGGCTGGGGAACGACAAGGTCGCCATTCCGGTCGACTGGGTGCGGCTGTTGCCGGACGATCGGGACCGGGTCGAATATTCATTGCTCGGGGTGCGCGACAAGGTGCGTGACACGTACCGCAGCATCAAGCTGGTCCTGGGCAACTACGAACAGAGCTACCGCGCCTTCATCAACGACAATCAACCGCGCGCATTCAAGGATTTCCTGTCGACCGCGGATGAGGACTATACGAACCTGGCGACTTGCCTGAGCGCAAACATTCACGCACTCAACATCTGGTCGAAGACGATCGACACGTATGGGACGCGGCTGCGCTATGAGCAATTCAATGAAATGTTCGACACGCTTTCGATTTTGTTCGACATGCGCCGGTCGCCCGCCAGCAACCTGCGCGTTTCGGCCTGAGCCGACGGATCCGGCGTGCGCCGGGCGACTAAGCCGCCCAGATCGCGGTGCCGAGACCGTGTTCGGTGAAAATCTCGATCAGCAGTGAGTGCGCCGCGCGGCCATCCATGATGACCGACGCTTCGACCTCCTTCTCGACCGCATCGATACAGGTTTCGACCTTTGGTATCATGCCGCCACTGATGGTGCCGTCGGCGATCAGTTGTCGGGCATGATCCACGCTCATGTCGGCGACCAGCTCGCCGTCCTTGCCCATCACGCCGGTTACATCGGTCAGCATGAGCAGGCGCGTCGCTTCGAGTGCGGAGGCGATGGCCCCGGCGGCCGTATCTGCATTGACGTTATAGGTCGCGCCGTCGTCACCGACCCCGATCGGGGCGATGACGGGGATGATGTCTGATCGGGTCAGGGTGGTGAGCAGTTCGGGATCGACCCGCGACGGTTCGCCGACAAAACCGAGATCGAGAATCTTCTCGATGTTCGAATCCGTTTCACGCCGGGTGCGCCGAAGTTTGCGGACGGACATCAGGCCGCCATCCTTGCCAGACAGGCCGACTGCGCGGCCACCTGCGGCGTTGATCGCGGATACGATCTGCTTGTTGATCGAACCGGACAAAACCATCTCGACGATTTCGACGGTCTCCTCGTCGGTGACGCGCAGGCCGTCGATAAACTCGCTCTTGATCTTGAGCCGCTCGAGCATCGCCCCGATCTGGGGTCCGCCGCCATGCACGATAATCGGCTCGATGCCGACCTGCTTCAGCAGCACGATGTCACGCGCGAACGCGCTGGCGAGCGCCTGATCACCCATTGCGTGGCCGCCATACTTGATGACGAATCGCTTGCCGTTGAACTGGCGCATATAGGGAAGCGCCTCGGTCAGAACACCCGCTTTGGCGAGCAATTCCTCGGGCGGTGGCACGTTGTCTTGGGCCATCATGCTATCCGTTTGTTTTCGCTGTCTTTGCGCGGTTGGCGACCGGCGGGAACTTAGCCCAATTCAACCCGTATTCGCCAGCGTGGCCAGATCGGCCTGCAGGTCATCGATTCCGATGCTCTTGCGCGCGCTGGTCACGATGGGCTCGGGCAATGCCGCGGGGTGTTTCTTCATCTCCGTGGCCACGGCCTCGATCAGGCGCGCCAGTTCCGGGGATTTGGGCTTGTCGGCCTTGGTCAGGACCACCCGGTACACGACCGCCGAACTGTCCAGCATGGCCATCATCTCACGGTCACCGTCCTTGATGCCGTGGCGTGAATCGACCAGCAGGCAGAGCCGCTGCAGATTTGGCCGGCCGCGCAGATAATCGCGCAACGTCGTGTTCCAGCGGGCGATTTCTGTCTTCGGGGCGCGGGCATATCCGTAGCCCGGCAAATCCACAAGCATCAGGCGTCCGGCGAGGTCGAAGAAGTTCAGCTCGCGCGTTCGCCCGGGCGTGTTGCTGGTTCGCGCCAGGGTCTTGCGGTTGGTCAACGCGTTCAGGAGGCTCGATTTGCCGACATTCGAGCGTCCGGCAAAGGCAATTTCGGGCAGGGCCGGTTCCGGCAAATCGGGCAGGCGTGCGACGCCGCGCACGAAGGTGCATTCCTGGGCGAACAGATGGCGCGCAGCCGCGAGGTTGGCGTCTGCCGCCGCGCCGTCGGGGTCGGTCATGGTGCCAGGACCGTCAGGTGGACTTCCCACCGCCGACCTTGACGCCCATACGTCGCATGATGACGTATTGCTGGGTGATCGAGAGCAGGTTGTTCCACGTCCAGTAGATCACCAGCCCGACCGGGAAACTGGCCAGGAAAATGGTGAAAAACACCGGCATAAGCAGGAATATCTTGGCCTGGACCGGGTCCGCCGGTGCCGGGTTGAGCTTCTGCTGCAGGAACATGGTGATACCCATCAGGATCGGCCAGACGCCCAGGGCGAGGCCAAATGGCGGGTCCCAGGGGACGGCGCCGAACAGGGTAATGATATTCAGCGGGTCGGGCGCGGACAGATCCTTCACCCAACCGAAGAACGGCGCGTGGCGCATCTCGATGGAGATGAACAACACCTTGTAGAGCGCGAAGAACACCGGAATCTGCAAGGCGATGGGCAGACAACCGGAGACCGGATTGACCTTCTCGCGCCGGTACAACGCCATCAACTCACGCTGCATGCCCTGCTTGTCGTCGGCATATTTCTCGCGCATCTCCTGCATCTTCGGTTGCAGCGCCTTCATGGCGCTCATCGATCTGTAGGATTTGTTGGCGAGCGGGAAGAAGAACAGCTTGATGATGACCGTGACCAGCAGGATCGCCAGCCCGAAGTTGCCCAGGAACTCGGCGAAGAAAATAATGACGTCGAGAAGCGGCTTGGTCAGGAAGAAGAACCAGCCGAAATCGATCGACATTTCGAACCGCTCGATTCCGAGATCATCGCGATAGTCGGTCAGGGTCTTGAACACCTTGGCACCGGCGAAGAACCGGCTGGTGACCTCGGCGAGTTCGCCCGGCGCCAGCGCGATCGCATTGCCCCGGTAGTCGGTCTGATAGAGCTTGGCGCCGGTCCCCGTGGTGTCGAAGAGGAAACGCGTATCGACCTTTGTGTCCTGGTCCGGGATCAGGGCCGTCAGCCAGTAGATATCGGTGAAGCCGAGCCAGCCGCCCACGGACTCGAAAGCCTGGGGCGTCTCGGGTTCATCCTCGAGATCGTCATAGTCGAGCTCGTGCAGGGTGTCGTCGAGGATGCCGATCGGGCCTTCATGCAGGATGAAGAAGCCCAGCGTGTCCGGTTCGTTGACCCGGGTGATGCGGCCGAACTGACTGACATTGACAGCTGCCGTGCCGGTATTCTGAATCCGGTCGGTCACGGTAAACATGAAATGGTCGTCGACCGCCACGGTGCGTGTCAGCAGCAAGCCGTCATCGGTGCGGGTGGTCAGGACCACGGGAGAATCCGGCGTCAGTTCGTTCTGACTGGCTGTCCAACGGGTCTGCCCACCGCCCGAGACCGTGCCGTTGCCGGTGAGCCATCCGAACTCGGCAAAATAGGGATCGTCGGAACCGCGCGGCGACAGCAGCGTGATCAGCTTGCTGTCCGGCTCGATCGTGTCGCGATATTCGCGCAGGGTCAGGTCGTCGAAACGGCCGCCGACCAGATTGATCGTCCCGCTGAGGGCGGGTGTGTTGATGGCGATCCGGTCGGTGTCGGCGATCACCTCGTCGCGCGAGCGTGGTTCGGCGGCGACTACGGGCTGGTTGCCGGCGGCTGACGGGACCGACGGCACCCCGATGGTGTTGGGGTCGCGCCCGGCCGCCAGCTCCTGGCGTTCCAGTTCGGCCTGCCGCTCCGCCTGTTGCGGCTGCTCGACGAAGGTCTGCCAACCGAGCAGGATGGCGAGCGACAACGCGATCGCGAGGATGAGGTTTTTCGTGTCCATCTGCGCCTAACTCCGCGGCGTGTGCATGGCGGCGCCATGCGGGGTTTGTTCGTGTTCGGTATGTTCGTGACCGGCACAGGCATGTGCCCCCGGGACGGGGTCGTAACCGGCGCCGCTCCATGGGTTGCAGCTCAGGATCCGGCGGGCAGCCATCCAGCTGCCACGCACGGCGCCGTGGCGTGAAAGCGCCTCGGCGGCGTAATGGGAGCAACTCGGTTGATAGCGGCAATTGGCGCCGAGAACCGGCGAAAGGACCCATTGCCAGACCAGGATCAGGCCTTTCAGCAGCAGCACCGGAAGATGTGACACATGCTTCATCAGGCCTGGCTTTCCTCGTCGCGTCGCAATGCGTCGCAGCGGTCCAGGGCTGTGACGAGATCTTCACGCAGGGCACCATAGTCCCGCGCCCCCGTTGCGGCGCGCGCGATCAGGACATAGTCCAGGTTCGGGCGCGCCCGGGTCGGGATGATCTCGCGAACGGCGGCCCGCAGACGGCGTCGCGCTCGATTGCGCACCACGGCGTTGCCGATCTTGCGCGTGGCGGTGAAGCCGACGCGGATCGTCCCCGCCTGTAATTCTGCGTCATCGGGGATGGGCGCAGCCTGAAGCACCAGGCCCGGCGCTGCCCAGCGGCGCTTCGCGGCCGCGATGCGCAAAAAATCCCGACGTTTCGGCAAGCGCGCGACCGACGGGGCCGCGTGGCTGGCCGAATTCGGCGTTGTTGCCTCCGCCGTCGTCATGAGTTCATCAATCCCGGTGATTGTGCCCGCGCGGCGTGAACCGCGCTCGGCACCGTTCAGGCACTCAGCTTTTTGCGGCCTCGTGCACGCCGGCGCGCCAAAACCCGCCGCCCGCCAACGGTCTTCATGCGGGAACGAAATCCATGGCGGCGCTTGCGCACCAGATTGCTCGGTTGAAATGTCCGCTTCACGCGAATTCTCCATTGCCTTGAAGGCCTTGCAAGTCGGCGCGCTGTATACGTTTTCAGCCGATGGAAGTCAACGCACCCTCGCGGTGTTAACAGAGCATGGAAGGTCACGCATTGGTGAATGGTTGAGCCCGTCACGATACACCAAGTAGTTTCGCAACGAACAAGGATAAGAACGCGATGAACGAATCCACCACGTCGGCGCCGGGCAAGGCCTCGATTCAGACGATCCTGGTCCGCAGAATACTGCCGATTGCGGTCCTGATCGCCGGATTTGTCGCGTTTTTCGCCCTCGATCTCGATCGGTTTGTTTCCCTCCAGGCGCTTAAGGAAAATCGCGAAACCCTGCGCATGCTGGTCAGCGAGAACGGGATTGTCGCGATTGTGGCATTTGCCGCGATCTATGCCGCGGTCATCGCTTTTTCATTGCCGGGGGGGGCGATCATGACACTCACGGGCGGGTTTTTGTTCGGCGCTTTCGGCGGTGGCCTGATCGTGGTGGTCGCAGCAACGCTCGGTGCCACGGCGTTGTTCCTGATTGCCCGGACCGCGCTGGGTGATGTGCTGCGTGCCAAGGCCGGGCCGTTCGTATCGAAGATGGAAGGCGGATTTCGCGAGAACGCGCTCAGCTACTTGCTGGTCTTGCGCCTGATCCCGTTGTTTCCGTTCTGGCTGGTCAATCTCGTGCCCGCATTCCTGGGGGTCTCCACCACGACCTATGTGATCGGCACCTTCGTGGGCATCATTCCGGGTACCTTCGTCTATGCGTCGGTCGGCAACGGGCTGGGTGCGCTGATCGATGCCGGGCAGGATCCCGATCTGGGCATCATCTTCCGCCCCGAGATTCTCGGCCCGCTGATTGGCCTGGCGGTCCTCGCCTTGTTGCCGGTGATCTATAAAAGGGTCCAGGCGCGCAAGAACAAGGCGGCTTCAACCGCGTCGTGACCCCGTCCGGTCATTTCTTCCTCAATTGCATATCTTGGTGTTGTCATGAGTGAAACACGACAAGTGGATTTGTGTGTGATCGGTGCCGGTTCTGGGGGGTTGTCCGTCGCGGCCGGCGCGGTGCAGATGGGTGCCAGCGTGGCGCTCTTCGAGCGCGGCAGGATGGGCGGCGACTGCCTGAACTACGGTTGCGTGCCATCCAAGGCGTTGCTGGCGGCAGGTCATGCCGCCGCGCATTACGGCCACACCAGCCAGTTCGGCGTGAACGGGACGGGTGCGGAGGTCGATTTCGCTGCCGTCAACGATCACGTGAATGGGGTGATCGCCGGAATCGCCCCGCATGACAGTGTCGAGCGGTTCGAGGATCTCGGTGTCGAAGTTTTCCAGGAGGGCGCGAAGTTTTCCGGCCCTCGCGAAGTGATCGGCGAGGGCGGCACGCGCGTACGCGCGCGACGCTTCGTTGTCGCCACGGGTTCGTCGCCGGCCGTGCCGCCGATCCCCGGTCTTGACCAGGTTAGCTATCTGACAAATGAGACGGTTTTTGAACTGCGTGAACGTCCCCGTCATCTGATTGTCATCGGCGGTGGTCCCATCGGGCTCGAAATGGCCCAGGCCCATCGTCAGCTGGGATCGAAGGTCACGGTGCTGGAGGCATTCCAGGTGATGGGTCCCGATGATCGAGACCTGGTCGCCGTGGTCCGGGCACGCCTAACGGCGGAAGGCATCGATATTCATGAAGACACGAAAGTCGTCGAGGTGAAGGCTGCGGGGGATGGCGTCACGGTTGTTTGCGAACATGGCGACGGAAAGTTTGACGTCGAAGGCAGTCACCTTCTGGTCGCGGTCGGCCGCGCACCGAACCTGGCCAGCCTCGATCTCGAAGCCGCGGGCGTGAAGCATGACCGGCGGGGCATCGACGTGGATGCGCGGCTGCGCACCAGCAACAAGCGCGTATTCGCCATCGGCGATGTCGCCGGGCGCTACCAGTTTACGCATATCGCCGGCTACCACGCCGGCATCGTCATCCGGAATGCATTGTTCCGGATGCCGGCCAAGGTCAACTACGACGCCGTGCCCTGGGTGACCTACACCGATCCGGAACTGGCGAATGTGGGACTGACGGAGACGGCGGCGCGCGAATTGCACGGCGACGATGTGCGCATCGTCACGGCCGCCTTCGAGGAGAATGACCGGGCCCGCACCGAGCGGCGCACCGATGGCATGGTCAAGGCGGTGGTCGGTCGCAAGGGACGAATTCTGGGTGCCGGGATCGTCGGGTCTCACGCCGGCGAACTGATCCAGCCGTGGATTCTGGCGATTTCCCAGAAGCTGAAGATCGGCGCGATGGCCCAGATGATCGCGCCCTATCCGACCCTCGGGGAGATCAACAAGCGGGCTGCGGGTTCCTACTACACACCCTCGTTGTTTTCGGACCGGACGCGCAAAATTGTGCGGCTGTTGGCGAAACTCGGATAGCGCCGGGCCTGGCGTGACTGACCGTAGCGGCCCATTTCTGCTACACATGCCCGCGTCATGATCCGGTCGCGGAAATTCTCGCTCCCGCCTTTTGCGCGTTCACTGTCTGCGCGTCTGCTCGTACTGACGATTGTCTTCGTTATGCTTGCCGAGGTGCTGATCTATGCCCCGTCGGTTTCGAACTTCCGGACCAACTGGTTGCGCGATCATGCGGAGTCGGCGCACATCGCCGTTCTCGCACTCGAAGCAGCACCTGCCGAGTTGATCAGCGAAGACCTGAAGGCCCAGCTTCTTGCGCGCGCGAACGCATATGCCGTTGTCCTCAACCGAGCGGACAGGCGGCTGCTGCTTTATACCGCCCCGCCGCCGCCCGTCGATGTCACCGTGAACCTGGCGAACCGCTCGTTGATGGGGGATATCGGAGCTGCCTTCGCGACGATGTCCCGGTCTGGCGATCCCACCCTGCGCCTGATCAGCCCCACCGAACAGGATCCCGACCTTGAGGTGGAGGTGGTACTCAACGAGGCCCATCTGCGCACGGAGATGATGCTCTATTCGCGCAACATACTGCTCCTCTCGGTGTTCATCTCACTGATCACGGGGCTGTTTCTTTATCTGTCCCTGCAGTGGCTCATGGTGCGGCCGATGCGCAGGATTACCGAAGATATCACGCGGTTTTCACAAGATCCGAAGGATCCGTCCGTCGGTGTCGGTGTGACCCGCCGCACAGATGAGATCGGCGTGGCGCAGTCCGTGCTGGCGGAAATGCAGACGGATTTGCGCGGCGCGTTGCGCCAGCAGGAACATCTGGCCGCGCTCGGGTCCGCCGTGAGCAAGATCAACCATGATCTGCGCGGCATCCTGTCGACCGCCGTGCTGCTGTCCGACCGCCTCTCCGGTGTCGACAACCCCGAGGTCAAGCGGATCGCAACCCCCCTGATCCAGGCCATCGATCGCGCCATCAACCTTTGCACACGCACGCTCAACTATGCGCGCGACGAAGGCCCGGAACTCACCCACACGCGCTTTCGCCTGCATGAACTGATTGGCGAGGTGGCGTCCGACCTCGCAGTGTTGACTGAGAATGAGCGCGCTGACGCCGGTTCCGGTCCACAGGTGGTCAACAATGTGCCCGATGACACGATTGTCGAGGCCGACCGGGACCAGATTTACCGCGTGTTTTCGAATCTCGGCCGTAACGCGTTCGAAGCCGGGGCGCGCCGGGTGACCATATCGCTCGGCCGGTCGGACAGGGCGGAAGTGATTGTCGAGACGGCGGACAACGGACCCGGTCTGGCGCATGCGGCGCGCGACAGCCTGTTCAAGCCGTTCAAGGGATCGGCACGCCAGGGCGGTACTGGACTGGGGCTGGTGATCGCCCGGGACGTGATGCAGGCCCATGGCGGCGACCTTGAACTCGCGGCCTCCGGCGACAACGGCACGGTTTTTCGTCTGACCTTCCGGGTTGCGGACTAGCCGCGAACCCAGTCTGCTCTCAAATCGACGTGAACCGGGTTACGTTCCTGCCCGTGCGGGCCAACATATCGGACATGGATATTTCCTGGCCTCGCCTTCATGCGCCGTATCGGTTTTCTGCAATTCTGCTTGGCGCGGCGTTCCTGCTTGTGCTGTTCGCGTCGCCGCTGATGGCGGCACCCAAATCCAAACTCTGGCCGCGCTGGTCGGCCCATGATCCCGCCTCGACGCAAATCGTCGATCACGGCGACTGGACGCGGCTTCTGCAGGCGCATATCCGTCCGTCGGACGACGGCGTGGTCCGGTTCGACTATGCGGGGCTCGCCGCGGCAGACCGTGCGGCGCTGGATGGCTATATCACCCAGCTGACCGGTGTCGGGGTCAGCGGCCTCAATCGGCGTGAACAGCAGGCCTACTGGATCAACCTCTACAACGCATTGACCGTGCGGGTGGTCCTCGATCACTACCCGGTGAGTTCGATCCTCAAGATCGGGATTTCGCCGGGCCTTTTTTCGATTGGCCCCTGGGGCAAGAAGCTGGTCTCGATCGAGGGTGTGGACGTCTCGCTCGATGATGTCGAACACCGCATCCTGCGTCCGATCTGGAAGGACCCGCGTATCCACTACGCTGTGAACTGCGCGTCGATCGGCTGCCCGAACCTGATCGACGAGGCGTATACGGCCGACAGGGTGGATGCGTTGCTGGAGGCGAACGCGATTGCTTATGTGAATCATCCGCGCGGCGCGGAGATTCGCGGTGGTGCGCTGACGGTGTCGAGCATCTATGACTGGTTCCAGGAAGATTTCGGCGGCTCGGAGGCCGGTGTGCTGCGTCATCTGCGCGAATATGCCCGCCCCGAACTTCTGCGCGACCTCAAGCTCGTGTTTGAAATCGAGAGTTACGACTATGACTGGTCCTTGAACGAAGCGGAGGACGATTCCGACAGCTAACATGTCTGCGCTAGTCGAGCTGGATCATCTGACCCTTGAGATAGCCCGTCTCCGGCAGGAAGGGGTGCACCGGATGATCCGGCGCGGCGCCCGAGCTGCGCAGGATGCGTCCGTTTCGGCCCGTGTCGGCGAGGGCGCGGCGAACCGCGTCAGCGAAGCTCGGCGGATCCACATGGTGCGAGCAGGACGCCGCGAAAAGATAGCCGCCCGGCGCGACGATCTGCGCGGCCAGCCGGAAGAGTTTCCGGTAGCCCCGGATGCCGGCCTGATAGTCCTTCTTGGATTTCACGAAGGCCGGCGGGTCGACGACCACGATGTCATAGGTCTCGCTCGCCGATGCAAAGCCGTGTAGCAACTGGAACGCGTCGCCCTTGGTGGCGGTGAATTTTTCGCCGACGCCGTTTTCTGCTGCGGCCCGGGTCGCGAAATCCAGCGCCGCCTGGGACCGGTCGAAGGCGTGCACTTCCCGGGCACCTGCCAGTGCGGCTGTGACGGCAAACCCGCCGGTATAGGAATAGAAATCCGCCACACGCTTGTCCCTCGACAGGGCGGCTACGAAGGCGCGGTTGTCGCGTTGGTCATAGAACCAGCCGGTCTTTTGTCCCTCGCGCGGGTCGGCCTGGAACACGCCGCCATTCTCCATGACCTCGATCGGGCCCTCGAGCGCGTCGCCGACCACGCGTATCTCCTGGGGCAGACCTTCGAGATTGCGGACCGCACTGTCGTTGCGGAACAGGATGGTCTTCGGCGCCAGCACGTCCTGCAACGCCGCCGTCAATGCGTCGCTCAGTTTCTCCATGCCCGCCGTGTTCACCTGCACAACGCAGACATCGCCGAACCGGTCGATGATCAGGCCCGGGAGGCCGTCGGCTTCGGCATGTACCAGCCGATAGAAGGGAACGGCATAGAGCGCCTCACGGACGGCGAGTGCAGCGCGCAATCGCGCGGTGATGAATTCCCCGTCGATCACGGTGTCCGGGTCGCGGCTCAGGATGCGGGCGGCGATCAGCGGGTGCGGATTGAAGGTCGCGATGCCGAGCGGCCGTTTGCTCGCGTCGATCAGCTGGACGAGTCCGCCCGGCGGCAGCGCCTTGGCGTCGGCGTCCATCTCGATTTCGTTGGAGAATATCCACGGATGGCCCTGGCGCGCGCGCTTGTGGCGGCCGGCCTGGAGGCGAATTTCGGGAACGGTGGGGAGCGTTTCTGCCAGAGCTGTCATCGGCGGCACTCTAAAGCCTTGTCCCGATAGATTGAACCGCTCTAGCTTGCCTTTATGTCCGCACATGAAATTGACGATCTGTTCCAGCGTATCGGCGGCCAGGGAGACGCGCTCGCCGACCTGACCGCCAAACTGGTGCGGATTCCCACGATTAATCCGCCGGGCGACGCCTATGAGACCTGCGCGCGGTTCCTGGGGGAGCGGCTCGCCGCACGCGGATTTGAAGTCGCGTATCTGCGTGCGGAGGGCGCGCTGGGCGACAGCGATCGGTATCCGCGAACCAATGTGGTGGCGCGCATTGAGGGCGACGGTCCGGGGCCGTGCGTGCATTTCAACAGCCATATCGACGTGGTCGCACCCGGCGAGGGCTGGACGGTCGACCCGTTCGCGGGGTCGGTACGCGACGGCCGCGTGTATGGACGTGGCACGTGCGACATGAAGGGCGGCCTCGCGGCCAGCGTCATCGCCGTCGAGGCGCTGCTGGAATCGGGGGTTTCGTTTCCCGGTGCGATCGAGATATCCGGGACCGTCGATGAGGAATCCGGTGGCTATGCCGGCGTGGCCTGGCTCGCGGAACGGGGGCACTTCTCCAAACCGCGCGTCGATCACGTGATCATTCCCGAACCCCTCTACAAGGACAGCGTCTGTCTGGGTCATCGCGGGGTCTGGTGGGCCGAGATCGAGGTGCGAGGGCGGATCGCCCATGGCTCGATGCCGTTTTTGGGCGTGTCTGCAATCCGGGGCATGGCGGCATTTCTGGAGAAGGTCGAACATGAGCTCTACCCGCGGCTTGCCGAACGCCGCACCGCGATGCCGGTCATCCCCGATGCCGCGCGGCAGTCGACCCTGAATTTCAACTCGATTCACGGCGGGCAGGCCGAACAGGACACGGGGTCAGGATTCCCGTCAGCGCTGGTCGCGGATCGATGTCGGGTCGTCCTCGATCGGCGTTATCTGATCGAAGAGGACGAGGCGGCGGTGCGGGCCGAGGTGGTCGAGATCCTCGATCGGCTGTCGGCCGAGCGCCAGGCGTTCGAATATGAGCTTCGCGACATCTGGTCGGTCCCGCCGACCCTTACCGAACCGGATTCGCCACTCGTGCGTGCGCTGGACCGGAATATCGAGCGGGTGCTGGGCGGCCCGTCGCGCCATGTGGCCTCACCCGGCACCTATGACCAGAAACATGTCTGGAGGGTCGGCAAGCTCAAGGATTGCGTGGCCTATGGGCCGGGAATCCTGGAGCTCGCACACCAGCCGGATGAGTATATCGATATCGACGATATGGTCGCGTCGGCCAAGGTCATGGCGGCGACGGCGCTGGAGTTGTTGTGGGGTAAAGAATGAGCAAGGTCGGCGTACGCAATGCGATTACCGATGTGGCGGGCCTGAAGGTCGGATTCGCCGAAGACGCCGATATCCGGACCGGCGTAACAGTGGTCTTGCCCGATACGCGTGCGGTCGCCGCGGTCGATGTGCAGGGCGGCGGCACGGGAACGCGCGAACTCGAACTGCTGCGCGCCGACGCCACAATCGAAACCGTCGACGCGATTGTCCTCGGCGGTGGGTCCGCCTTCGGTCTGTCGGCGGCTGACGGCGTGATGGGGTGGCTTGCCGAGCGGGGCAGGGGATTCCCGGTGGGGGGTCTGCACGTACCGATCGTGCCTGGCGCGATTCTTTTCGATTTGCTGAACGGCGGGGATAAAACCGCGTTCCGAGACAAGCCTGACACGGCGCTGCCTTATCGGGCCCTGGCACGTGCGGCGGCGGAGACCGCAGGGATGGAAGTTTCTCTGGGCAATGCAGGGGCCGGGTTCGGTGCGACTACGACCGGCCATGACGGGCGCAAGCTCAAGGGCGGTCAGGGGACGGCGTCGGTCGTACTGGATGGTGACGTGACGGTCGGGGCGCTGGCCGCCGTGAATGCGCTTGGCTCGGTGGTCACGAACGGCGCAGGCCAGTTCCTGGCCGGGGCGCTCGAACGTGACGACGAATTCGGTGGATGGGGCGGCGCTCCGTCCCTCGAGGTGCCGGATCATCCGCTTGATAAGTACGGCCTTCGGGATGGCCTGTCCAACACCACGCTGGCGATTGTAGCCACTGATGCGGCGCTGACCAAGGCACAGACCGCCCGGGTCGCGCGGATGGCGCAGGCGGGTCTCGCGCGCGCGATACGGCCGGTCTTCACGCCGATGGATGGCGATATCGTCTTTGCGTTGGCGACGGGAAAGGCGCCGATTGCGAATCCCGTTCTCGATGTGGCCCGTATCGGCATGGCGGCGGCGGATTGCCTGTCGCGGGCGGTCGCGCGCGGCGTTTTCGCGGCGACGGGCCTGGGCGAATGGCCCGCCTACAGGGATTCCTACCCGACTTCCGGGTGACCCTCCCATTGGACGCTGATCGACTGCATTTGCTACGCTTGGCACACCGGAAATCATTCAAGGGAATGGCCGACATGAAGACGATGCGCATTGTCGTGGCGATCGCAGTCGCCTCGGGGCTGGCTGTTCTGGCGGCTCCTGCGGCGCAGGCCCAACCCAAGGATTCGCTGACGATCGGGCTGACCCTCGAGCCGCCCCATCTCGACCCGACGGCGGGTGCGGCCGCGGCTATCGATGAAATCGTCTACGCCAACCTGTTCGAGGGGCTAACCCGGATCGACGAGAATGGCGCGGTGCAGCCCCAACTCGCCAAGAGCTGGGCCGTATCCGGTGACGGCCTTGTCTACACCTTCACCCTGAAGGACGGCGTGGCGTTCCACGACGGCACGGGCTTCGATGCCGACGATGTCGTGTTCTCGTTGAACCGGGCACGGGCGAGCGATTCCGTGAATGCTCAGAAGCAGCTCTTCGCGGCGATGGACAAGGTCGAGGCGGTCGATGCGCGGACCGTGCGGATCACGCTGTCGCGGCCGGAAGGCGCGTTGCTGTTCAATCTGGGATGGGGCGACGCGGTGATCGTGGCACCTGAATCGGCAGCCAACAACAAGGTCGCGCCGATCGGGACCGGCCCCTACAAGTTCGACCGCTGGGTGCGCGGCTCGCAAATCCGTCTGGCGGCGACCGATGAGGGTCGCGCGATCCGCAAGGTGACGTTTCGCTTTATCCCCGATCCTTCGGCCCAGGTCGCGGCCCTGAAGGCCGGAGACATCGATGCGGTCGCGAATTTGCAGGCACCCGAGGCGGTAATCACGCTACAGGCTGATCCGAATTTCGAGGTCGCGATCGGTTCGACAGAGGGCGAGACCATTCTCGCCATGAACAACACCCGACCGCCCCTGAACGACGTCCGTGTCCGCCAGGCCATCGCCCATGCAATCGATCGTCAGGCGATTGTCGATGGTGCGATGTTCGGGTTCGGCACGCCGATCGGCACGCATTTCGCACCCCACCATCCGGCTTATGTGGACCTGCTTGCGGCCTACCCTCATGACCCGGCGCGCGCGCGCGCGCTTCTGGCCGATGCCGATCAGACCGACCTCAAACTCACGCTCAAGCTGCCGCCGCCGACCTACGCGCGTCGCGGTGGTGAGATCGTGGCGTCCCAACTGAAAGCGGTGGGCATTACGGTCGAGATCATCCCGGTCGAATGGGCGCAGTGGCTTGAGCAGGTGTTCCGCGGCACGGACTATGACCTGACGATTGTCTCCCACACCGAACCGGTGGATATCGGCATCTACGCGCGTGACACCTACTATTTCAATTACGATTCCCCGTCCCTCAAGGCGCTGATGGCGCGGCTCAACAACACCAGCGATCAGGCTGCGCGGAACCGCATTCTTGGCCAGGCGCAGCGGACCATTACGGCCGATGCTGTGAACGCCTATATGTTCCAGCTCGCCAAGCTGGGTGTCTGGCGCAAGGGCCTCAAAGGCATGTGGCGGAATGCGCCGGTCCAGGCGACCGACGTCACCGGCGTCCGCTGGGAGTAGATAACCGGATACTGCCGGGCGCGGCGCCATGCTGACCTATCTCGCGCGCCGGATCCTGCTGCTGCTGATCACACTACTGGTGGCCAGCCTCGCGATCTTCGTCATACTGGAAGTGCTGCCCGGCGATGCCGCGCTGCTGATCCTCGGGATCGAGGCGCAGGACGATACGCTCGCCGCGTTGCGTGCCCAGATGGGGCTCGATCGACCCGCCGCGCTGCGGTACCTCGACTGGATCGGCGGCTTGGCCGCCGGCACCACCGGGATAAGCCATACCTATGATGTCCCGGTTTCACAGTTGATCGGCGAGCGGCTGACGTTGACCGTGCCGCTGGCGCTTTTCGCATTGTTTCTGTCGACACTGATAGCCATTCCGCTGGGGATGCTTGCGGCCACGCGCCGCGGCCGGCCCGGAGACTATGGTGTGATGGGTTTCAGCCAGATCGGCATGGCGATCCCGAATTTCTGGTTTGCGATCCTGTCGATCCTGGTCTTCGCCGTCGCGCTCGGCTGGTTCCCGGCGTCAGGCTTTCCGGGCTGGGATGCGGGTGTTGGGACTGCGCTGTGGGCCCTCGTGTTGCCGGCATTCTCCCTGGCCCTGCCGGAGGCGGCGATCCTCGCCCGGGTGACGCGCACGGCGCTGCTCGACACATTGGGTGCAGACTATGTGCGCACCGCGCGCGCCAAGGGTCTGGCACCACGCCGGGTCTTGTGGGGCCATGTGTTACGCAACGCACTCATCCCAATGACCACGATCATCGGGTTACAGTTTGCCTTCCTTCTGGCCGGTTCGATTGTGATCGAGGTTGTGTTCGCCCTGCCGGGTATTGGCCGCCTGATTTTCCAGGCTGTCAGCCAGCGCGATCTGGTGGTCTTGCGCGACGTGATCCTGCTTCTGGTGGCGCTTGTCGTGGTGGTGAACTTCCTGGTCGATGTCGCCTACACCGCAATCGATCCCCGCACGCGACGTGCACCATGAGTGACGCGGCGAACACGGTCTATCGCGGCGGGGTTTTACGGTTGCTGCGCCATCCCAATTTCCTGATCGGTGTCATTCTGACCGGGATGCTGATGCTGGTCGCATTGGTATCGCTGGTCTGGACACCTCATGCCTTCGACACCGTCGCGATCACGCAGCGGATGCAGGGGCCGAGCGGCACCCATTGGCTGGGCACCGATCATTTTGGGCGCGACATCGCGACCCGGCTGATGATCGGTGCGCGGAACTCGATCATGGTGGGTGCGGTCGCGGTCGGCATCGGTCTTGTCGTGGGCGTGGGCCTGGGGCTCCTGGCGGCGGCACGGGGTGGCTGGGTCGATGATCTGGTAGCCCGCGGGTCGGACGTGGTTTTTGCATTCCCCGCGATCGTCTCGGCGATCATGATCACCGCGACCTTCGGGCCGGGCGCGATCAACGCCATCATTGCCATCGGCATATTCAATGTTCCGGTGTTTGCGCGGGTCGCGCGTGGGGCCGCGATACAGGTGTGGGGGCTGGAGTATGCCCGCGCCGGGTTGGCGATCGGGAAGACGCCGGCGGCGATAACGCGTGACCACATATTGCCGAACATCGCCCCCGTGCTGATCGTCCAGGCAACGATCCAGTTCGCCGTGGCGATCCTCGCGGAGGCCGCGCTCGCCTATCTGGGGTTGGGAACCCAGCCGCCGGCGCCGAGTTGGGGACGCATGTTGTTCGACGCTCAGACCTTCATGGCGCTTGATCCGAAGCTGGCGATCCTCCCGGGGTTGGCCATCGCCCTCGCGGTCCTGGGTCTGAACCTGCTCGGGGACGGCCTGCGTGATGCGCTCGACCCGCGATTGCGAACCGAGCGATCGGGCTAGTCCGTCGGGGTGCTACTGGCCGCCGCTGGCAATCGGCTGGACGAATTGCAGTTCCAGATCCCATGGGAAATGAATCCAGGTGTCCTGGCTGACCTCGGTCACGAAGCTGTCGACCAGGGGCCGGCCGGCGGGCTTGGCATAGACAGTGGCAAAATGGGCCTTGGGCAGCATCTCGCGGACGATCTTGGCGGTTTTCCCGGTATCGACAAGATCGTCGACGATCAATGTGTTGGTCCCGTCACCTTCGACCTTCTTCAGGATCGTGAGGTCGCCCTGCGCCTGATGGTCGTAGGATGACACGCACACGGTGTCGACCAGCCGCAGTTCCAGTTCGCGCGCGACAATGGCGGCAGGCACCAGCCCGCCGCGGGTGATGGCGACGATCTGATCCCAGGGTCCCTTTTCCTTCAGCCGCCAGGCGAGCGCCTTGGCATCGCGATGAAGTTGTTCCCAGGATACCGGGAAATCATGCTGAGGGCTGGCCATGTCGAAACCGATCTGATTGCGGGGAGTTGGTGGGTGCGTATTTAAGCGGGCGCCGCGGGGCGGTGCAATCGCCGCTGTGGACTTGACTGTGGACCAACAGGCCGTGATCGCAGCTAGATGCCGCGTTCGCCGGTCGGGTGCAACGTGACGCCGGCGATGCGCCAACTGCCGTCGGCCTGTCGCTCCATGCGGTAGAGCGCGACCGTGCCGCGCCCGTCCGGCCCAATGACCCGCACCGGCTGCACCGGGGTGCCCTCGACGATCGCGGGATCCCCGAAGCTGTAGGCGCGGGGTCGATAGACCGGCCGGAAGCTCGATCGCACCATTTGCATGAATTTTTCCGCGGTCATGAAGGCGCGGCGGATATCGGGGCTGGCGAATGCGAAGGCGGTATCTCCATCGTCGCGCGCGAAGGCCGAGATCTGGCCTTCGATCACTTCGGCGAAGGCTGCGCCGTCCAGGGCGGAAACACTGGATTGGGCCCGCACCGGGATCACGCCGACGAGGCTGAGAAGGAGGACGATCAGGAGCGTACGGATGGTGACGGACATTTGAAGATTATGGCCTCTGTGTCGCGTCGTTGCGAGCGGGACGATGACCGGCCGAGCTTGTATAGTTGGCCACGACAGGGAGGATGTCATGCCGATCAGGAAAATCGAAGCCGCGGATGCGGGATTTCCCGCGTTCGAAACTACGGCAACCGGCGGAACGCCGGACAGTCGGGTATTTTCCCTGTCGAGCCATGCCCGCGCGCGCGAGGCACTGGAATTCGGCCTTGAGGCGCACGATCCCGGGTTCAATATATTTGTCGTCGGCGAAGACCGCAGCGGCCGGATGACCGCGACGCTGTCTTTTCTCGAAGAGGCGCTGCGCGACGGCGCGCGTCCTGATGACTGGGTCTATCTCAACAATTTCAGGCGCTCGAACGAGCCGCTTGCCGTGCGTTTGCCGGCAGGCCATGGGCGCAATTTCCGCGACGATATGGCGGCCCTGGTCCCCCAATTGCGCGACGCGCTGCACCAGGCCTTCACGCGTGAAGAGTATCAGCAGCGTCTGCACGATGAGGAAGCGGCGATGCGTGCCGAAATCGGCAAGGCCATCGAGGCCGCGCGCGCCGAGGCGGAGCGGGCCGGGCTGTCGCTCGTCCAATCGCCGCAGGGGCTGGCGGTCGCAGCACTTGATGATGACGACAAGCCGCGTGATGTCTCGAAACTGCCCGAGGCGGAACGCAAGACCCTGGAGGAGACCGGCCAGCGGGTCAGCCAGATGCTGGCCGAGATCAACCGGGACGCGGCACGCCGCCAGGCCAAGCTGCTTGAGGACGTACGCGAGTTGAATCGCGCCGTCGCGGAGAATGCCGTCGGCGGCCTCGTCGATGAGCTGATTTCGCGCTTTAGCGATGTGCAGGGCCTTAACCGCTGGCTGGTCGCGTTCCGGGTCGATCTGCTCGAGAACCTGGCGTTGTTTCAGCCGCCCGCCGACGCGGCCGAGGGTGCCCCGGCGCCCGCGGCCGGCCCACAGCCGGCCCGACCCACGCCGGAGGCGCGCTATGCGGTCAACCTGCTGGTCGACAATGGTGAAGTCTCGGGACCGCCCATCGTGCTTGAGGGCAATCCGACCTACGCCAACCTGTTCGGGCAGATCGAATACCGTCAGGTCGGGGGTGTTCTGCAGACGGATTATTCGCTCATTCAGCCGGGGGCGCTGCATCGTGCCAATGGCGGGATATTGGTGCTTCGCGCCGAGGCGATTGCTGCCCATGCGGACAGTTGGGCCCATCTCAAGGGCGCACTCCGCGATGGCCTGGTGCGTATGGAAGAGCAGTATCGCGCCGGCGGTGTTCCGGTGGCGGGCGCGCCCAAGCCCGCACCTGTGCCCCTTAACGTGAAGGTCGTGATCGTCGGTGCGCCGCAATGGTACTACACGTTCTTCTCCGTCGATCCCGAGTTCCAGGCCTATTTCAAGGTGAAGTCGGAGATCGATGCGGACATGGCTGCCAGCCCGGAGAATCTCGTCTGTTACGCCGGATTGCTTCAGGGGTTCGCGAACAAGCATGGCGCCACCACCTGCACCGCCGATGCGATTGGCTATCTACTTGGCTATGCCTCTCGCATCGCGGCTGACCGGACAAAGCTGTCAGCGCGCTTCGAGCTGGTCGAGGATATCGTCAACGAGGCGATCTATGAGGCCCGGTCAAACGGGGCGGCACAGGTCGATGCCGAAGCGGTGCGCGCCGCGCGGCGGAATCGGCGCAACCGCAACGCGCGGATCGAGGACCGGACACATGAATCGATTCAGCGCGGGACGGTGATGATATCCACGTCCGGTGGCGCGGTCGGGCAGGTCAATGGGCTGACGGTCCGCGATATGGGCGATCACGCGTTTGGCGCGCCGTCGCGGGTGACCGCCCGCACGTCGATCGGCCGGCGCGGTGTCACCAATATCGAACGCGAGACTTTGCTCGGCGGACCGATTCAGCAGAAGGGTGCCATGGTGATCCAGGGCTTCCTCGCGGGCTTGTTTGCGCGGCGCACGCCATTGTCGTTCAACGCCTCGATTACCTTCGAGCAGAGCTATGGCGGCGTCGAGGGCGACAGCGCCTCGTTGGCCGAAGTCCTGACGATTCTGTCGGATCTTGCCGACATACCGCTACGTCAGGACCTCGCGGTCACAGGCTCGGTCAACCAGCGCGGCGAGGTGCAGGCGATCGGCGGGTTGATCCAGAAGGCCGAGGGCTTCTACCGCACCTGTGTCGAGGCGGGCCCGCTGACCGGTGACCAGGGGGTCGTGTTTCCGCGCTCGAACGAGCCGGGCCTTGTTCTCGACGACGGGATATCGGCGGACATCGGCGCCGGTCGCTTCCATATTTATTCGGCGGCCCATGTGGATGAAGCGGTCGAACTGTTCACGGGCATCGAAGCGGGGGCCCCCGACGCGGCGGGCGACTATCCGGCCGGCAGCGTTTATGCGCGGGTCGCCGAACGGCTGGTCGCCTTCGACCACGCGCTCGACGAGCGCGACCGGTAGGAAAGATGTCGAAGGCGTTCCCGGCCCCGGGCCGGCGGCCTGACTACCTGACGTAGATATGCACCTCGTTGCTGGCCACATCCGCGCTGGACGTGGAACTCAACGACAGGCGATCGCTCGGCAGACCCATCTGGATCAGCGTCTGGAGCACCTGCTCGGCATTGCGCCGCGACTGGTTTGCGCTCAGGGCGACCTGCGCCGGTGTACCCTGCTGGGGTACGATCGAGACGATATCGAACACCGCACCCGGGCGCCGGTTCAGCGCTTCGCTGGCGGCGGTGAAGAGCGGTTCCTGATAGGGCACGTTCGGACGGTCGAAACGGATCACCACGAGCGGGCGGCGATTCGCCAGATTGGCTGCCGGGTTCGGTGCGCCGCTGCGTACGGGACCGGCCGTCGCGAAGGCGCGATTGGCCAGACTGGTGCCGAACAACTCGCCGTTCTTCACGGCCAGTGAGAGCACGGTCAGGTTGCTGCGTTCGCGACCCACATAGTTGGTCTGGCGCGACACGTCCTCACTCAGTTCGTTCAGGAGGCGGTCGATCAACACGACGGTGCGGTTGACCTCGTCCTCGAGAATGGCGAGCTGGCGATGATCTTCGTCGATGGCGCCGGTGAGGCCATAGGTGGCGCGCACAGATTCGAGAATGAACGCGGCCAGCGAGCTGGCGTCCGCGACACTGTTCGACAAGCCGTTCATCTGTCCGACGCCGTCGGAAATCTGATCGAGTGTCGCCTGGGCCTGGGTCCATGCCGAAACGAGATTGGGGTTGCCCGGGGTCGTGCCGACCTGCAGGCGCGCCTGGATGTCGGCGACGAGGCTCTGATAGGTGTTGGCGTTCGTGATCGTTTGCTGGCGAAGCGTCTGGAGGATCTCGTTGCCGTTGCCGATGTTCGTCTGCAACCGGCCGAGGTCGCCGCGCAGGCGCTCGACACGCCGGCCGACTTCGGTGCCGGTTGTCTGACCGGCGGTCACACCGCCGGGCTGGAAATTATTCTGGCCAAGCTGCGGCGGCGCGCCGGACAAGGTCGGCTGCGGGTTGCGTTCGGCCGCGCTCGCGGGAATCACCTGTCGGTCGCCGCCGGAGGGTGACTCGCCCGTCAGGGACGGAATGAGTGCGTCGTCTGTAAAATCGCAGGCCGCCAATAGCAGCGCTGCGCCGGCCAGTGCCGACCAGGTGCGTTTAGTTGTCATCCGCTCCCATGTCCCTCAAATGCCCCAGCGCGATCCCCAATTAATGCCGCAGATGCGGCGAACGCGCAAAAATTGCTGATTAGCCAAATGGTTGCGCCGGATGTTACCGATTGGCATTGGACCGGGCAAGCGGCTTTTGGACCGGATTTTCGCGACATTTCGCCCATCCGCAAAGTGGCCTTCCGATACTTGCATTCAGTGAGGCATTTGATTAGCTTCCGCGCGCCTTGGCCAAGCGCCCGTAGCTCAACTGGATAGAGCGTCTGACTACGGATCAGGAGGTTGGGAGTTCGAATCTTCCCGGGCGCGCCAAGAGCACATCCCAAAAGACTCCATACCTATGTATGTCGCGCGCGATTCTGCGGTTTTCGTGATCCCGAAACCCTCGGGTCAGACCCTGACAGGTGCCAGCGTAGCGAAAAGATGGACGCGCGTGTCAATGTATCCTTGGTCGCGTTTGCAGGCGGCGATTGGCACACGCCGTGCGGTCTGGGCGCATAACCGGGCGTGTGATTGATGGGGATGAGACCATGACGGCCGTAAGTCAGGTACTGATCGGAACGCTGGCCGAAAGTCTTCGCGCCGCGGAAGAAAGTGGTGTCCCGCGCGCGCCGGTTCGCCATGAATTGCCTGAAAAGGATATCGCGACCGCTTATGCCGTGCAGCAGGCCGTCACCGACCATGGCATCGCCAATGGCCGCCGACTGGTCGGCCGCAAGATCGGCCTGACGGCGAAGGCGGTGCAGATCCAGCTCGGGGTCGATCAACCGGATTTCGGGACGCTGTTTGCGGACATGATCTTCGGGCCGGGTTCGTCTGTTGCGCGCACGCGCTTGATGCAGCCGAAGATCGAATCCGAGATCGCCTTCATGCTCGGCCGTGATCTCGACCGGCCCGACCTGACGGTGGTCGATGTGATGCGTGCGACCGAGTATGTCCAGCCGGCATTCGAGATCGTTTGCAGCCGCATTCGCGACTGGGACATCGATATTGTGGACACGATCGCCGACAACGCCTCGGCCGGCCTGATGGTTCTCGGCGGCAACCCGTCACGCATCGAAAGTGTCGATCTGGCGAACTGCATCATGGAGACCCACGCGGACGGCGCCCTTGTCTCTTCGGGAGACGGACGTGCGTGTCTCGGTCATCCGCTGAACGCGGTGGTCTGGCTGGCGCGGCGGATGCAGGAACTGGGAACGCCGCTGTGCGAGGGTGACCTGGTGATGAGCGGCGCGCTGGGCCCGATGGCGGACATTGCCGGCGCGTCCCATGTCACGGCGAGTTTCTCCGGGCTGGGCTTGGTTGAAGTCTCGTTTGAAGATGAAGAATAAGGACTGAATCACATGAACCAGATCGATTTGGCAGGACGTCGTGCCATTGTGACCGGGGCGGCCCAGGGTATTGGCCGGGCGATCGCGACACGGCTTCTGGATTCGGGCGCGCAGGTTTGGTTGTGGGACATCGATGAGGCCGAGGTGGCAGAGACGGCCCAGGCTCTCGGTGAAAGTGCTCATTCGATGCGGGTCGATGTCGCGGATCCGGACGATGTCGAGGGCGCGGCGAAGGACGTCGTACAGCAGGCGGGGCAGATCGATATTCTGGTCAACAACGCCGGGATCTCCGGCGCCAACGCACCGCTGTGGGAATATGCGACCGACGAATGGCGGCGTGTCATCGAGATCAATCTCAACGGCGTCTTCTATTGCTGCAAGGCGGTCGTGCCCTACATGAAAGACGCGGGCTATGGCCGCATCATCAATATGGCGTCCGTCGCCGGCAAGGAGGGCAACCCCAATGCGTCTGCCTACAGTTCCTCGAAAGCGGCGGTCATTGCGTTGACCAAGTCGCTCGGCAAGGAACTCGCCGATCAGGACATCGCCGTCAATTGCGTGACCCCTGCTGCCGCCCGGACCGCGCTGTTCGACCAGATGAAGCAGGAGCATGTCGATTACATGCTGTCGAAGATTCCCCGCGAGCGCTTCGTCACTGTCGAGGAGATCGCGGGCATGGTCGCCTGGCTCGCTTCGGCGGAGAACTCGTTTACCACCGCGGCCACGTTCGACCTCAGCGGCGGACGCGCGACCTACTAGGCCTGCTTTCCGTCCCTGCGGCGTCGGGGTTGCGGGCTAACCGACTTGGCTACCACTCTTCAGGCGTGTCGATCAGCGGAGACGGTCGGGCCAGCTTGCGAAGCGCGACCGGGTCTTCGATCGTCTCCCGGCCATTGCCCGTTGCGTACAGCTCGACCGAACCCTCGACCACCACGTGCAGAAAATCCGCGGAATCGCCTTCCGAGATCAGATGCACACCGGCCGGAAAATGTTGCAGATAGGAAATCGGCGCCAGGCGATCGAACGCGGCGTCGTCCATCGTGCTGAAAAGCGGCGGGCGACGGCCGCGCTCCAGATCCTGATCGCGCTTGTGGGCGCGACGCTGTTGCTGCACCGCCGTCTCTTCGACGCGCGGGTGCGGGCTACATCGAGCTTCAGTGACACTTGGATCCTGATTCTGCTCGATCTCCAGCTCGTCCTCGGGCTGGGCACGATCTTCGTCTCGGCGGGGCATCTGGATGGCAGCGAGATGGTGAAGTTCATGTTGTGGGCGCGTGGCATCTTCACCTTCCAGGGCGGCGCTGCGGACTTCGTGGCCGAGGTGCACTGGATCTTCAAGGCGCATCTGTTCCTGGGCCTGACGATCTTCCTGTTGTTCCCCTTCACCCGGCTCGTACACATGCTCAGCGCGCCGGTCCGGTATGTCTGGCGGCCCGGTTATCAGGTCGTCCGAAGCCGCAACCGCTCGGCGCGTTAGTCCGGGGAACGGCGACGTGAATCCGGCGCGCAGGCCGGGATGGGGTGCCGGCCTAGGCTTCGTCCCAGACAGGCCGGCGCACTTCGGGGCTGATGATCCGCAGGTTCTTTTCCTTCAGCTTGCCGATGCGATCCATCTCCGCGTCGCTCAGTGCAAAGTCGAAGATGCCGATATTCTCCTCGATCTCGGATAGTTCGAGCGCGCGCGGCACCACGCCGATACCGGGTTGCTGAACCGTCCAGCGCAGCGCGATCTGGGCCGGCGTTTTGTCGTGCGCCGCCGCGACTTCGACAATCACCGGGTCGTCGAGCATCGCACCGCGCGCCAGCGGTGCGTGGCAGGTGATCAGCAGGCCGTGCTTGCGGCATGCCGCGATCACGCGGTCCTGATTGATATAGGTGTGATACTCGATCTGGTTGGTCACCAGGGGTTCGGGGCATTTGGCGACGGCCTCTTCGAGCAGGGGAATCGTGAAGTTTGACACGCCAATGTGACGCGCCAGCCCGTCGCGTTTGGCCTTTGCCAGCGCGCCGAGGGTTTCCTCGAGCGGGACTTTCGGTTGTGGCCAGTGGATCAGCAGCAGATCGACATAGTCGAGCTCCATCGTCGCGAGGCTGGTATCGACCGAGCGCGCGAAATCGTCGGCCTTCGCGTTTTCCTCCGTCACCTTTGTCGTGATCCAAAGCTCCTCGCGCGGCAAACCAGATGCACGAACGCCTTCGCCGACCCATTGCTCCGTGCCGTATTTCCGGGCCGTGTCGATGTGGCGGTAGCCGCAATTCAGCGCATGCAGAATGAGCTCGACCGCGCGCTCGGGTTCGGGGAATAGCATGGTGCCGTAACCGACGGCCGGGATGGCGGCGCCGTGCGCGTTGATCGTTGGGGCAAGTGCAGCTGGCATCTGGTTCCTCGATATGCGGGGTGTTGGTTCGGACGGCAGCATCGGGGTGATTGCCTGCCTGAGACGAAAGCATACTGCATGCCCCGTTCTGCGTGAAAGTGCGCCATTCGATTGTGAGCCGTGCGTGAAACGCCTATCGTGTCGGTCGCTCTGCGTTAAAGGAATTCCGCGATGGATCGAGTGATGGAACAGCTGACCATGGCTTGGGATACCGCCCTGGTTCATCTCGGGTCGCCGGAATTCTATTCCCAGGTCGGATTTGTCATCACCGCGCTTCTGGTGGCCTGGGTGCTGACATTCAGCATCAAGGGACGGGTCAGGATTTTCCGCGAAGAGCCGAAATCGGGCGCGCTTCTCGATATGCGGATGGCCCTCCACAATGCCGGCGACCTGGTGCTTCCCGTCGTCACCGCGCTGCTGCTGGGCGTGGCCACGCCGATCAGCGCCGCGGTGATCGGAGAGGCATGGCTTGTTCGCGCCGCGCAGGGAACGGCGTTCATCCTGCTGGCCTTCAGCCTGGCGAACCATTTCATCAACAGTACGACGATTATCTTCATCCTGCGCTGGATCGGTGTTCCGATCGCCTTGCTGTTTATCGTCGGCCTGCTGGACGACGTGACCGGGCATCTCGACGCCGTGTCCTTCGAGGTCGGCAACATCAGGATCACGTTGCTGGCGGTGTTGCGCACCTTCCTGTTCGGCATATTGCTGTTCTGGTTTGGCCGCGTATCCAACTCGACCGGTCAGCGGGTCATTCGAAACCGGACCGCGCTGGACGTAAGCACACGCGAGGTTGTCGCGAAGCTTTTCGAGATCGGCATCTACGTGCTGATGCTCCTGCTGCTGCTGAATATTGTCGGCATCGACCTGACGGCGCTGGCGGTGTTCGGCGGCGCGTTGGGTGTCGGCCTGGGTTTCGGCCTGCAGCAGATCGCCTCGAACTTCGTGTCGGGCATCATCATCCTGCTCGATCGGTCGATCATGATTGGCGACTATATCGAGCTGGAAGACGGCCGGTCGGGCACATTGCGCGAACTCAAGATGCGGTCGGCCACGCTGGAGACGTATGACGGCAAGGACATCATGGTGCCGAACGAACGCTTCATCACCACCACGTTCGTCAACTGGACCCACAACAACCAGAAGCAACGCTACGCGCTTAATTTTCAGGTCGCCTACAAGACCGATCTTGAAAAGATGTTCCAGATTATCCGTGAAGTCGCCGCCAGCCACCCGAAGATTATCAGCGGCGACGATGTTCCCATCGCCGAGCGGCCGGACGCGGAAATCGACAGCTTCGGCGATTCGGGGATCAACATCCTGGTCGAGTTCTGGATGGAGGGCATCGATGACGGCGACAACCGCGTCGGCGCCGATCTGCTGATGATGATCTGGACGGCGTTGCAGCAGAACGGTATCGAGATTCCGTTTCCGCAACGCGAAGTCACGCTGTCGGGTGAGGTCAAAACCTCCTGACATCTGCGGCTTCCGGGCCTTCCCGGGAATGGCTGGAATTTCTTGAGCGGTGCGGTGTTTGTCTTCCTGAGGCCTTGGCGCGGCCGCGCGCCGTGTCCATGCAGTCCATCGACAAACCGGGGAATTCCGCAACATGACCCAGATCGCATCGCCGGAGACGCAAGCGCCCGCGCGCGAACCCGGGGCAGGTGAAATCATCTACCGCCATCGCGTCGTGACCCGGCTGACCCATTGGGTCAACGCGCTGTGTTTCACGTTGCTGCTGATGAGCGGACTGCAGATTCTCAACGCCCACCCGGCGCTGTACTGGGGTGAGTTCGGTGCCGATAACGACACCGCCTTCATCGAGTTCTTCGCCGCACGCCCGGACGGGCCGGGCACCGAACTCGCGGGCTTCACCCGCATCGGACCGCTCACCATCGAGACCACCGGCCTGTTCGGCGTGTCCAACGACAGCGATGGGGATGTCCGGGTTATCGCCATGCCGGGATGGGCCACCATCCCGACCAATCGCGATCTCGCCACGGGCCGGCGCTGGCATTTCTTCTTTGCCTGGCTGTTCGTCATTAACGGACTGGTCTTTGTGGCGGGCAGTCTGATTAACGGGCATCTGCGCCGCGACCTGCTGCCCGAACGGCGCGAACTGCGACCGCACCACATTCTGCACGACATCTGGAACCACGCCCGGTTGAAGCTGCCGAAAGGTGATGCGGCCAAGCGGTACAACGTCTTGCAGAAGGGGGCCTATCTGGGAGTCGGCCTGCTGTTGATCGTGATGATCATGACCGGCCTCACCATGTCGCCGGGGATGAACGCCAGCGCGCCCTGGATGCTGGATCTGTTCGGCGGCCGGCAATCGGCGCGCACGATCCATTTCCTCGCCGCAAGCGCGACGGTGGCGTTTGTGGTGGTGCATCTGGCGATGGTGCTGCTCGCCGGACCCATCAACGAAATTCGCTCCATGATCACCGGCCGCTTCATCGTGCCCCCGGAGGACAAGTCATGACCCGCAAGCTTCTCACCCGTCGTTCGCTCCTGCATGTCGGTGCCACCGCCGCGATTGCCGGTGTCGGTTACGCCGGATACCGCGCGATGAGCGCACCGGGCTTCCTGGGGGTTCTGGAATCCGCCGAATACGCGACCCTCAACGCCCAGCGCGCGTTGCTTGCCGGCCAGCCGCTCGCGCGCGAGTTCAGCGCGTCGGACATGTCTCCGGTATTCAAGGCCAACGGCACCACCATGCCCGGGGGCGTGGCGTATCAGGAATTCCTCGCCAATAATTTCGCCGGCTGGCGTTTGCGGGTCGATGGCCTGGTGGCAAACCCGATGAGCTTGTCATTGGCCGACCTGAAGCGTCGACCGCAGCGCACCCAGATCACGCGACATGATTGCGTGGAAGGCTGGAGCGCGATCGGCAAATGGACCGGCGTACCGCTTGGGCATATCCTGGAGCAGGCGCAGCTGGCCCCCAATGCGCGCTATGTGGTCTTCCACTGCCTCGACGATGTTTATGAGGACAGCGGGAACTACTATGAAAGCGTCGATCTGTTCGATGCCTTCCATCCCCAAACGATTCTGGCCCATGCCATGAACGACCAGCCATTGCCGGTGGCCCATGGCGCGCCGTTGCGCCTGCGCGTCGAGCGCCAGCTCGGCTACAAGCATGCCAAGTATCTGACGCGGATCGAGGTGGTCGACAACTACGCGAATGTGGGTCAGGGCCGCGGCGGTTTCTGGGAAGACCGCGGCTATGAGTGGTACGCCGGGATCTAGCTTTCGCGTTGTGCCGGTTCGCGCCGGCGCAGGGTCATGAATGCCTCGGCGGCGTCGAAACCGACCGTGTTGCCGCGGAGCCGGGCGAGGCGTTCGACGGCTTGCACCGAGCGGGCATGGGGCGGGTCGCGCATCTCGAAATCATAGACGGTGATCGCATCGATCTTGTGTGTCAGGACCGGCGTGATCTCGACGAAACTGTCGGGCGCGAAAGCGCCGTCGGACGCCACGGCCCAGTCGGTCGAGGAAATGATTTCGTAGGCCAGAAGTGCACCCACCGGTGACCCCGGGAGCGGGCGCGCCGCGGTGATGGCCGCCTGGTAGGTTATCTTGTGGTCCCCGTGCAGGCTGTTGCCGAAGGGGATATAGACATCGCGCGGCGCGTATTCACGAAGCGCTGCTTCGAGAGGGGCTACGAGTTCGGTCAGGGGCAGCGTGTCGCCGCGATTCTCCGGAAAGCCCAGATAGCGCGGCGGTTCGTATCCGAGGATGTCGGCCGCGGCCTGCGCGCTCTCGCGCCGTTGGGCGTCATGGCCCTGCCCGTCGCCGAACACCACCAGCACATCCACCCGGCGCCCGGCCGCCGTCGCCAGCGTGGCAACGCCGCCACAACCCAACACCTCATCGAGCGCATGGGGTGCGACGATCAGCAGCCCGCCACGGGGCTTTGTCTGGTCGGTCATGAAGGCCTGCTCCTGCGTGTGGAAATGATCATTCGGTGCGTGGCCCAGCATAGTGCCTGTCAATCGACGGCCAAGTGCCCGGATTGATTTCGGTCAAGGCGGGCGCCGGCACGCCACTCTACTGATTATCAGGCACGACGGGAGAGCGAGATGCCTGACATCCTGCAAATACTGGCGGACGACCACGCGAATATGCGTGCGTTGATGCAGTTGCTCGAGAGTGAGGTCGATAAAATGGCCGAGGGCGGCCATGCGGACGTGGACACGATTTCCGCCGTCGCCGCGTACATGCTCGAATATCCCGACCGGTTCCACCACCCGGTGGAGGATTTGCTGATTCAGGGTCTGCAGGCAGCGGGTGCGGTCCCGGCATCATCGGTGGAAGCACTCGAGACGGAGCATGCGAGGATTTCCCGTCTGGCCCGTGAACTCCATGATGCGGCCGTCGCGGTTGCGGCGGAACAACCGATGCGTCGCGACGCGTTTGTCGAATGCGCCCGGCGGTACATCGTGGCCCTCCGGCGCCACATGGACATTGAGGATTCGGATTTTTTCCCGCGCGCTGAAGAATCTCTCTCGGCGGAAGACCGTGCGGCCATCGCCGCGCGATTGCCGGATCTGGACGATCCCCTGTTTGGTGCCGCGACGCGTGACCGCTATCGGGCATTGGGCGAGGCACTCCTCAACGCCTGACCGGCGATACGGTGTCGACCAGCTATCCACGCCGACGGTCTGGTCCGGCGCCGTTTGTGCGCGACAAGTGCATGTAAATTAATCAGTTGTCACGCCGGTGGTCATTCGACGGGCAGAGATGAAACCTCTCTCCCGGACGGGCATGTCAAGAAAATCATGAAAATACAAGCGGTTGCCCGGATATCATCGTTGGCAACCTTCTTGCAAACCTCTCGTCGGAGTTCTGCGCGGTCCGTGTCGGGCACGTGGTCACAACCTATCCGTCGCAAAACCGATGAATGGACCCACTCATGAATTCGGAGCGGCGATGTCTGACAGAGGAGTACAGTAATGAAGAGGCGTGACTTCCTGAAATCATCTGGATTGCTGATGGGCGCGGGCGTGCTGCCGATGCTCAAGAATGTGCCGGCATACGCTGCGGGCCGCGATGACACGATTGTCGTGGTGCTTGCAAACGGCCCGAACAGCATGGATATCCATCGCAAGGGTACCAATCGTCCGAGCTATGCGATCGCCGTGAACTTGTATGACCGGCTGGTCGGTTACGGCTCCAAGACGCTGGCCAACGGGACCACCATGTATGATTTCGAAACCATCGAGCCGGAGTTGGCGGAGAGCTGGACGCTCGCGCCGGACGGTATGTCGGTGACCTTCAAACTACGGCCTGATGCGACCTTCCATGACGGTTCGCCGGTAACCGCCGAGGATGTGAAATGGTCGTTCGATCGCGCCGTGTCCGTTGGCGGTTTCCCGACCGTGCAGATGAAGGCCGGATCCCTGTTGAAGCCGGAACAATTCACGGCCGTGGATGCGCAGACCTTCAAGATCGATTTCATCGAGAAATCAAAACTGACCATCCCGGATCTCGGGGTCCCGGTGCCGATCATCATCAACTCGAAGGAAGCCAGGAAGCACGCGACGGCGGATGACCCCTGGGCGGCCGAGTATCTGCATCGTACGCCGTTGGGTGGCGGTGCGTTCAAGCTCGAGCGTTGGGACCCGGGCCAGCAGGTGGTCTACACACGGTTTGACGAGTGGAAGAGCGGACCTCTTCCGGGTGCCAAACGGGTGATCATTCGTGAAGTTCCGTCGGCTTCGACCCGCCGGGCGTTGCTCGAAAAAGGCGATGCGGATGTTTCGCTCGATCTGCCGGCGAAGGATTTTCGTGAACTGGCGGACTCCGGCAAGGTCTCGGTGCAGGGTGCACCGATCGAGAATTCCATGTCGGCGCTCGGCCTCAACATGAACTTCGAGCCGTTCCAGAAGAAACTGGTGCGTCAGGCCGTCGCCTATTCGATCCCCTATGATGACATCTTCGAGGCGGCCGCTTTCGGGCGGGGTGTAAAGATGAACGGCGGCGCGTCGTTCAAACCGACCTCGACGGAGTGGCCGCAGCCGTTCCCCTACGATACGGACTATGACAAGGCAAAAGAGCTTCTTGCCGAGGCCGGATACAAGGACGGTTTCGAGGTGCCGCTGTCGTTCAATCTCGGTCTGGCCGACTGGTCGGAGCCCGCGGCGCTGCTCGTTCAGGAAGGGCTCGCCAAGGTTGGGATCAAGTCGACACTCGACAAGATTCCGGGTGCCAACTGGCGGACCAAGGCTTTGGTCGAGAAGTCCCTGCCCCTGCATCTGAAGAATTTCGGCGGTTGGCTGAACTATGCCGACTACTACTTCTTTTGGGTGTATCAGCACGGTCATCTGTTCAATTCGATGAACTACAAGAACGACGAGGTCGAGGCGCTCGTCAACAGCACGCTCAAGCTCGAAGTGGGTGACCCGGCTTACAAGCCGAACGTGTTGCGGATGATCGAGATTGCGTTCGACGAAGTGCCGTTGATTCCCTTCTATCAGCCCTTCCTCGACGTCGCGACGCAGAAGAATGTGGCGGGCTACGAGTACTGGTTCCATCGCCAGCTCGATGCTCGCGCCCTGGCAAAGAAAAGCTAGGGGCGGATACGCCCATGGGCGGGACCGGCAGGTTGATTCTGATCGGGCGACGGCTTCTGCAGGCAGTGCCGTCCCTGATCGGGATTGTCATCGTGACGTTTGTGCTGACGCGCGCCTTGCCGGGTGATCCGGCGGCCTATTTTGCCGGTCCCGCCGCGGACGAAAAATCGATCGCCGAAATCCGCGCCGCGCTGGGGCTGGATCGCAGCCTTCCGGAGCAATTCTGGGGTTATGTGATCGATCTGGCCCAGGGCGATCTGGGGGTTTCCATCAGCACCGGGCGGCCGGTTGTCGAAGAGATATTCGAACGCCTGCCGGCGTCACTCGAATTGACACTGACGGCTTTGGTGCTGGCGATTGCGATTGCATTGCCACTGGGTATTCTGGCGGCAACGCGCCCGAACTCCTGGATCGACCATCTGTGCCGTGTGGTCGTGACGGCCGGTGTTTCGCTGCCGGTTTTCTTCACAGGCCTGTTTTTTGTCTATGTCTTCTACTTCGTCGTCGATGTGGTGCCATCCCCAATCGGAAGGCTCGATATATTTTCGTTGGCACCGCCCAGGGTGACCGGATTCTATCTGATCGACAGCCTGTTGATCGGCGACTTCGAAACCTTTGGAGCCGCGCTCGCGCAATTGGCTCTGCCGGCGATTACCATGAGCATGTTTGTACTCGCGCCGCTGGCGCGCATGACGCGCGGGTCGATGCTTCAGGTGCTGGGCAGCGAGTTTATCCGCACGGCGAATGCCAACGGGCTGGAACGCCGGACAATCCTCTACACCTACGCGTTTCGAAATGCGCTGCTACCAATTCTGACCACCCTCGGCATGGTTTTCTCGTTCATGCTCGGTGCCAATGTTCTGGTCGAGAAGGTTTTTGCCTGGCCGGGCATCGGTTCCTTTGCGGTCAATGCGTTGGTCGTCTCCGATTTCGCCGCCGTGCAGGGTTTCGTCCTGTCGATGGCGGTCCTCTTCGTGATGCTCAACCTGGCGATTGATATTCTCTACACGCTGATCGACCCGCGGGTCGGAATCGAGGGTTGAGATGACCGCGGCACCCGCCGATATCCGCGAATCCCGTACAGGCGAATGGATTCGGCATTTTCGCTACGTCATGGCTGAAAATCCGGTCACGCTATTCGCCTTCTGCCTGTTCCTCATGCTGGTCGTATTTGCGGTGTTCGGGCCGGCGATCACGCCTTATGACCCCTTGGCCAGCGAGACGGGCAACGCGCTCAAGCCGCCGTCCTGGGCGCACTGGTTCGGGACAGACAACCTCGGTCGCGATGTGCTTAGTCGCGTGATCGTCGCAACGCGGCTGGATCTGATCATTGCCGTGGCGGCTGTGGCAATTTCGTTCGCGATCGGCAGCGTGCTCGGCAGCCTTGCGGGATATTATGGCGGCTGGACCGACCGGGTGGTTGGCCGGTTCACCGATACGATCATGGCCTTTCCGTTGTTCGTGCTGGCGATGGGCATCGTCGCGGCCCTGGGCAACACCGTTGAAAACATCGTCTACGCGACCGCGATCATCAATCTGCCCTTCTATGTTCGTGTGGCGCGTGCCGAGGTGAATGTGCGCCGCCATGCGGGATTCGTGGCGGCGGCCAAGCTCGCCGGAAACTCCGATGCGCGCCTGTTGATGTTCCACCTCTATCCCAACATTCTGCCGCCGATGATGGTTCAGGTGTCCCTCAATCTCGGTTGGGCGATCCTGAACGCGGCCGGCCTTTCGTTCATTGGATTGGGCGTGCGGCCGCCGACCCCGGAATGGGGAATCATGGTGGCGGAAGGGGCGACCTATATCGTCTCGGGAGAATGGTGGATGGCGTTGTTCCCCGGCGCGGCACTGATGCTTGCGGTCTTCTGCTTCAATCTTCTGGGGGACGGTCTGCGTGACCTGATCGATCCGCAGCGCCGCACATGAGCGCCGGCAAGCCCATTCCCCTGTTGGCCGTCAAGGACCTCACGGTCGAGTTCCGCACCCGTGAGGGGGCCGTCACAGCTCTCAGGTCCGTGGGTTTGGACGTGCGAAAGGGTGAGACCCTTGGCGTGGTCGGTGAGAGCGGTTCGGGAAAGTCGGTCACTGCCTATTCGGTCATGGGTATTCTGGACAGGGCGGGGAAGGTAACAGGCGGCTCGGCGGTGTTCGGCGGCTTCGAGATGATTGGCGCGCGGGAGAAGGACCTGCGTGAGTTGCGCGGCCGGGAAGCTTCGATGATCTTCCAGAGCCCGCGCACGGCGCTCAATCCGATCCGTGCGGTCGGGCATCAGATCGAGGATGTATTGCGGCGCCATACGCTGATAAGACGCGATGCGTTGCAGGCAAAGGCGGTCGAACTGCTGGCCCAGGTTCGGATAACCGATCCCGAGAAACGCTACTGGTCGTACCCCTTCGAATTGTCGGGCGGTATGTGTCAGCGCGTGATGATCGCGATCGCGCTGGCCTGCGAGCCGGCGCTTCTGATTGCCGATGAGCCGACGACGGGTCTTGATGTGACGACCCAGAAGACGACGATGGACCTGGTTCAGGAACTCGCCAAGGCGCGGGGGATGGCCACAATCCTGATTACCCATGACCTCGGGCTGGCGGCACAATATTGCGACCGCATCGTCGTCATGCAGCATGGCGAGGTGATCGAGAGCGCCGCGACGGATGCGTTGTTTCGCAATCCCGAACACCCCTATACCAAGCGCCTGATCCGCGCGACGCCGCGGCGGGATTCGACCCTGGCGGAGCTGAGCGAAGGTGCGGGTGGCGAGAATGTTGCGTTGGGTGACGGCGCGGCAAAGGTCGAGCATCTCCATCCGTCAGGTGGTGCCAAGCAGTTGCCTCTCCTGGAAGTGAAGGGGTTGGTCAAGGAATTCCCGGTCTTGCGGGGCGGCGAGTCCGCCGAAAAACGTTCGGGCATCTGGCCGTTTGCGAAGCGGGGTCCCGTGCCCGTGTTTCGTGCCGTGGACGGTATAAATTTCTCGATCGATGCAGGTGAGTCCGTGGGCCTCGTGGGCGAATCAGGTTGCGGCAAGTCGACCACGTCGAGCATGATCATGCGTCTGCTCGCCCAGAGCGAAGGTGAGATCGTCTTCGATGGTCATCCCATTGGTGACATCCCCGTGGGCAAGTTCGCACGCCACTCCCTGCGCGCCGATATTCAGATGGTATTCCAGGATCCGACGGAAAGTTTGAACCCGCGCTTCAAGGCGTTTGACGCCATCGCCGAACCGCTTCGGCGCCTCGGTCGCAAGATGGACCGTGAGGCGCTCGACGGTGAGGTCCGGCAATTGGCCGACATGGTGGGCTTGCCCGATCATTTGCTGACCCGGTTTCCACATCAATTGTCCGGCGGTCAGAAGGCCCGCGTCGGAATCGCCCGGGCAATCGCCCTCAGGCCCAAACTTCTGGTCCTCGACGAACCCACCTCGGCGCTGGATGTTTCGGTTCAGGCGGTTGTGCTGAACTTGCTTGATCGGCTACGGCGCCAGCTGGGCATGACCTATCTGTTTGTCAGCCATGATCTGAATGTGGTCCGGCTGCTTTGCGACCGGGTGATCGTGATGAACAAGGGCCGCATAGTGGAATCGGGAACCGCGTCGGAAGTCCTGACCAGCCCGAAGGACGCCTACACAAAAACGCTCATTGCGGCGATCCCGCATTTCGACCCGACGCGCGCAGCGGACGATTCGCTCGCCGGGTGATGGCACTCATTAATGCCTAGCGCTCCGCCTGTGCGTCCGGCGTCAGGTTGAACTCGATGGTGCCCCGGAACCGCCCGGAGACGGTGGTCACGGCCGGATGATAGCCATACACCGCGCATCGCACGGAGATGTCAGACGCGATACTGGTAAGCGTGATGTCGAAAGGTGTGGTTTTGCCGGGGCGGGTGACCAGCCCGTCGCGTTCGAAACTGCAGCGCGCGCCCGGCGGGTTCGTCTCGATTGTTACATCGTAGGTTTTCCACTCCCGACGGTGCGTGCATGCCGCCAGGACGATCAGTCCGAGAGTGATGAGAACGAACGCTTTCCTCGACATTACGAAACTCTGACTTCATCCGGGTTATGGACGTCTGCGCGGCTCTTTGCGCATACGATGATCCGATCCCGATTCTGCCTGTCCAGGTCCGGATATGCTAGCCTTGATACACAGTTCGGAACGAGAGGAATGGCATCATGGCGGAACAGGTCTCCTTCGCGGCTTCACCGGGACGGGTCGTCGATATCGCCGCCGATATACGCGCCGGGAGATGTACCCCGACGGATGCGGTGCAGGCCTGTCTCGACCGGATCGCGGATGTCGACGACGAGGTGATCGCCTGGGTGTCGGTGGATTCCGCCGGGGCGCTGGCGGCCGCCGCCGTGATGAACCGCGAGGCCAATGACGGGATGCTGCGAGGGCCGCTTCACGGTGTGCCGGTCGCCATCAAGGACATCTGTGATGTCGCGGGTTGGCCCACCCGCTGTAACAGTCGCACCCGTTCCGACGCCCAACCGGCAACCGCCGATGCCGAGATTGTGACCGCGTTGCGCGCCGCGGGCGCGATCATCCTTGGCAAGACCCACACGACCGAGTTCGCCTATTACGACCCGTCGCCGGCACGCAATCCGCACAATATTGGGCATACCCCCGGCGGCTCGAGCAGCGGATCGGGTGCGGCGGTCGGCGCCGGTATGGTTCCCGCCGCCGTTGGAACCCAGACCGTGGCATCGGTAAATCGGCCCGCGGCCTATTGCGGGATTGCCGCCTTCAAGCCCTCCACCCGCAGCATGGCCACCTATGGCATTGCACCGCTTGCACCGGTCTATGACACGCCGGGCCTGTTCGGCTGGTCGGTCGCGGATGCCTGCTATCTCTATGACGCGGTCCGGCCACCCCATGGCCGGCCGGATGCGGGACTCGACGGAGACGTCCGGGTTGTCGTCATGAATGACCCGTTCCTGGCGGAAGCGAGCGACGAGATCATGGCCGCGCGGGATGATGTGGCCGCCCGGCTGGGCGATGCAGGCCATGAAGTGCTGGAAATGGATTCCCCTATTTCGCTCGAGGATATCAACGAGTTGCAGGGACATACGACCGTCTATGAACTGGCGCGCGTGCATGCCGGATTGCTGGAGTTTCCCGAGGATCAGGTCGGCGCGGTGTTGCGCCAGTCGGTCATCGACGGCAATGAGATCGACGACGATGTTTATCAGGCCGAGCGGCGCCAGATCGATGCCATGCGCGCGGCGTTTTACGATGTCGTCAAGCCGACCGACCTGGTGCTCTGGCCGGCGACCCCGGCCACGGCGCCGGCGGGTCTCGAATGGACCGGCGACCGACGTTTCATCGCACCCTGGACCGCGCTTGGCGGCCCCGTCGTGTCGATGCCGTCTGGCCTGGACGCGGGTGAGATGCCGATCGGCATGCTGCTGGCCGGCGCGCCGGGTTATGATCGATATATGGCGCGGGTCGCCCCACGCCTGTCCGAGGCGGTCCCGCATACTGGTTGAGAGGCTTTCCCCATGGAATGGATGATAAAATGCGTGTCCAAGCCGGACATGGCAGCAACCCGCGAGGCGACCATCGCCGCGCATATCGAGCATCTCGACAAGTTCAAGGCCGAGACCTGGTATTCCGGGCCGATGATGGTCGGCGACGGATCGAACGCCAATGGCAGTTTCCGGGTCGTTGATTTCCCCGACCATGCCGCCGCAAAGACCTATATCGACACCGACCCCTATACGACGGCGAAGATTTTTCGCCGGATCGATATCGAACCGCTGCAGCCCTGGACGGATATGCGCCAACGCGACTATGCACAGACCGATGGCCGGACCCAGTTCATCGTCATCGCACGCACCGACCCGCTTTTGCCGGACCGGGCCTCCGGGGATGTGTCGGAATTCCTGGCGCGCCATGAAGCACGAATCGTGTTTGCCGGCGCGCTGCTGGACGATGCGCGTGCTGACGTTGCGGGCGCGTTGTACGTGATCGATGCGGATGACCGGCCGGATGCGGATGCATTCCTTGCCGATGAGCCCCTGTCGCGCGGCTCCGAGGGTCGCAGTCTCACCATCGAACGCTGGCGCTTCGGCCACGTCTAGGCCAGTCGCTTCTAGGAGATCAAATCATGACCAGTGCCGTCATTGTGTCCACTGCCCGGACCCCGATCGGGAAGGCCTATCGTGGGTCTTTCAACAACACCACACCGGCGAAGCTGGGCGGGATCGCGATCAAGAACGCCGTCGAACGTGCCGGGATCGAGCCCGACATGGTCGAGGATGTGCTGATGGGCTGCGCCAACCCCGAGGGTGCGACCGGACAGAATTTCGCTCGCCATGCCGCGCTTTGGGCCGGCATCCCGGTGACCGCGGGAGCGGCCACGATCAACCGTTTCTGCTCGTCGGGGCTGCAATCGATCGCATCCGCCGCGAACCGGGTGGTGATGGACAAGGTGCCCGTCGCCGTGGCCGGCGGGATCGAGGCGATCAGCGCCCTGGATCCGGCCCATCAGGCCGATATGCGGGTCGAGGATCCCCATGTGCGCGAGGTGAAGCCCGAAATCTTCATGGTCATGCTCGACACGGCCGAGACCGTGGCCGATCGTTATGGCGTCAGCCGGGAGAGCCAGGACGAGTATGCCCTGTCGAGCCAGCTGCGCACCGCAGCAGCCCAGCAGGCCGGGCGCTTCGACGACGAGATCATTCCGGTCGAGACGACCATGCTGGTCAAGGATCGGGAGACCGGCGAGGTGAGCGAGAAGGCCGTCACCCTCGATCGCGACGAGTGCAACCGGCCGACGACGAATACGGAGAGCCTGGCCGGTCTGGACGCCGTGCGCGAGGGTGGGTCGGTCACGGCGGGAAATGCCAGCCAGTTGTCGGATGGCGCCAGCGCGTGCGTGGTGATGGACGAGAAGCTCGCCGAACAGCGCGGGCTCGAGCCGCTCGGGCGTTATCTCGGGCTGGCCGTTTCGGGTTGCGAGCCCGACGAAATGGGCATCGGGCCGGTGTTCGCCGTGCCGCGCCTGCTGGAACGCAATGGTCTCACGGTGGATGACATCGATCTGTGGGAGTTGAACGAGGCGTTCGCGGTCCAGGCCCTCTACTGCCGTGACACGCTGGGCATCGACCCGGAAAAATACAATGTTGACGGCGGCTCGATCTCGATCGGGCACCCGTATGGCATGAGCGGCAACCGGATGACCGGGCATGCGCTCATCGAGGGGCATCGCCGCGGTGCCAAGAATACCGTCGTGACGATGTGCGTCGGCGGCGGCATGGGCGTCGCCGGGCTGTTCGAGATATTCTAGGAACGTTGTTGTCGGCTAGGGGAAGTCCGGTCGTTCGCCCTCGGGTGGGACGATCTCGAAGCTGTTGAGCGTCATCGCCACGCCCGTGTAGTGGCCGACGATCCCCGTCAGTTCGACGATGCCATCCTCGCCGAAGCGCGACTTCATATCGGCATAGATATCGTCGTCGACCCGTCCGCTCTCGAGCAGCGCGCGCACGAAACCGTAGACGGCCGCCTCGTCGTCATTGCCAAAGTTGGGCGGGGTGCCGGCGCGGATGGCTTCGACGATGTCTTCGGACAGGCCTTCGCGGACGGCGATGGGGGCGTGCGCGAACCATTCGAATTCGGCCTTCCAGTGGCGCCCGACAACCAGGATTGCGAGCTCGCGCAGGTTTCCGGGCAGGGTCGCCGCGAAACGCAGGAAATGTCCCATCCGCTCGACTCCCTCGCAGACCCCGGGATGAAGGAGATAGGCATGGTAAGGACCGCGGACCTGGCCGCGCGGGCCGGCAGTGATCCGGTCGTAGATTTCTTTCTGTTCGGGTGTAAGAGCGTCGGGATCAATTTCGGAGATTCGCATGATGGCCTACATTGTTGTGTGGGGACCAAGAATACAGGTTCTACCGGTCCGAAGGAATGTTGGCCCGTCCAGCGGGCCGAAACGGGTGAGCCCAACGGAGTAAACCGAGATGAGCGAAATGTTTGCGACATATTATCTGGAGATATGGGAGATTCTGTTGCGGTTGGTGTTGGCCGCCGGACTTGGGTTCGCGGTCGGGTTTGAACGTTCTGTGAAGAGCAAGCCTCTGGGTTTCCGTCCCTTCATGATGGTCTCTGCCGGTTCTTGTCTTTTCGCCATGCTGGTTCTGGAACTCGGGCTCGGACCTCTCACCGCAAACGGCATTGCGCAAGTGGACGTCAGCCGTGTCATGCAGGGGGTTATCGGGGGCATCGGCTTCCTGGGTGCCGGCGCAATCATTCAATCGCGTGCGGACGGCGGCTTGATTGGCAGCACGACCGGAGCCGGGATCTGGATGGCGGGCGGAATTGGGATGTCGGTCGGGTTCGGTCTGTATATCTATGCGTTGCTTGCCGCGGCTGTTGCGGTCGTAATTTTTGTGATTTTCGGCATGCTGCGCGCGGAAATCGATGAGAACACCGAAGACATGAATGGCAAGACATAGCCGCAGGGATGGTGCCGATGGATTTTAACCAGATCGCGGTTGTCGCGACGCTTGCCCTGACGCTTGTTCTTTTCGCCTGGGGGCATTGGCGGTACGACCTCGTGGCACTTGTTTCGCTTCTCGCGCTGGTTTTGCTGGGGGTGATCCCAGACAGCGAGGCGTTCCGGGGCTTCGGTCATCCGGCGATCATCACGGTGGCCGCGATGCTCGTGATCAGCGCCGCGCTGGAGAAGGCCGGGATCGTCGATATCATTGCGGCGCGCATTACGCAGGCGTCATCGAGCCTGGTTATATCCATGATGCTGCAAACCGGTGCGGTCACGGTGATGTCCGCATTCATGAACAACATCGGGGCGCTGGCGCTCATGCTGCCGGTGGCGCTTCAGGTGGCGCGCCGCATCGGGGTGCATCCTGGCTATTTTCTGATGCCGCTCGCCTTCGGCTCGATCCTGGGCGGCCTGCTCACCATGATCGGCACGCCGCCGAATATCATTATCGCGACGTTCCGTCAGGAGGCAATGGGCGAGTCATTCGGCATTTTCGATTTCACCCCGGTCGGACTTCTGGTTGCGCTCGCAGGGTTGCTTGTGATCGCAGGGTTCGCGCGGTTTTTGATTCCGATCCGGGGCGGCAATTCCGACGCCGACGTCTACGCGCAGCTCGAACCCTATCTGACCGAACTCGCGGTTCCGGAAGATAGCGCATTCTCCGGGGAGCGGTTGCGGGTGTTTCGCGAAGCCGGTGACGATGACATCGCCGTCGTCGCGATGATTCGCGATGGCGAGCGTATCCTGTCACCCCATGGCAATGTCGGCATCCGGCCCGAAGACACATTCATCGTCGAAGCCGACCCGGACTCCCTGCGCGCGTTCATGGACAAGACGGGCGCCCGGATCACCGCCGAGCGTCATTTCGGTGCCGACCTGTTCTCATCCGAGGATGTGGTCAATGCGGAAGTTGTCGTGCTTCCGGGCTCGCGGCTGGAACGCCGCACCGCGGCGGGAATAAGGCTGCGCTCTTCCTACGGTATCAATCTCCTGGGAGTTGCCCGTCAGGGCGCGAGTATCCGCACCCGGCTTGGCCATGTGCGTCTGCGTGTGGGCGATGTCCTGTTGGTGCAGGGTGACAGCGATACGATCCGCGAGACCTGTGCGGCGCTGGAATGTCTCCCGCTGGAACAGCGTGGCGTCGCGATTCGGCGCAGTTTTTCACCGGTGCCCATTCTTGTGTTTTGTGCGGCCCTCATCGCCAGTGCGGTTGGTGTGGTGCCGATCCAGGTATCACTGTCGCTGGCGGCTGTGCTCATGGTGTTGGCGAATTTCCTGTCGATGCGCGAGATGTATGACGCCATCGATTGGCCGATCATCGTGTTGCTCGGTGCGCTGGTCCCCGTTGGCGCCACCCTCGACAGCACCGGGGTCACCCAGTTGATCGGACAGTCTATCGTCGGGCTGATGGGGGCTTCACCGGCATTGCTGGTCGTGCCGCTGCTGATGATCATCGCCATCGCATTGTCGAATGTCGTCAACAACGCGGCGACCGCAATCCTGATGGCACCGCTCGCGATCAACATCGCGAACGGGCTGGACGTCAGCGCGGACCCGTTCCTGATGGCCGTGGCCATCGGCAGTTCCTGTGCTTTCGTGACCCCGATCGGGCACCAGTCGAACCTCCTGGTGATGGGGCCCGGGGGTTATGAGTTTCGTGACTATTGGAAGTTGGGTCTGCCGGTTTCTTTAGTTGCGGTTCTGGTTGGCAGTCCGGCTATTCTCTTGTTCTGGTCTCTGTAATCCGTGCGGTTCGATGAGTGAAATAGAACAGTTGCATAAACGCTACCGGGCCGCATTTGTGCTCGCATTTACCATCGTGGTTTGCCTGGCATTCGCCGGGTTGATCCGGAATTTCCTGCTTGCGGTTCTCATGGCCGTCATCTTCAGCGCGCTGCTGCATCCTCTTTACACAAAGGTACGGACCGGGTTGCGTGTGCATCCTTCGGTGGCATCAGGGCTGGTGATCGCGATCGTGGCGACCGCCGTAGGCATACCGGTGCTGGCGATTACCGGACTGGTCGCCAGCGAGGCGCTGGCGATCAGCAAGGCGGTATCGCCCTGGATCGAGAACCAGGTTCGCACACCCGGCTCCGTGGCGCTCGATCTGCCGGCATGGCTTCCTTTTCACGATCAGCTTGAGCCCTACAAGACGCAGATCATCGCGAAGCTGGGAGAGTTGGCAGGCGGTGCGGGGCAGTTTCTGTTCAATAGCATCCGCGACGCGACGCGTGGCACCGTCACGGTTCTCCTGAATTTGTTCGTCTTCTTTTACGCGATGTTCTTTTTTCTGATGCGGGGGCCGGATTTGCTGGATTCGGCACTGCGTTATCTTCCCCTCGATTCTGACGATCGCGATGGATTGATCGACCGCGGTCTGACCGTCACCAAGGCGACACTCAAGAGCATTCTGGTAATCGGGGTCTTGCAGGGGTTGCTGGTCGGTCTCGCGTTCTGGGTTCTCGGTATTCAGGGTGCCGCGTTCTGGGGGACCGCCGTCCTGATATTCTCCGCAATTCCCGGTCTGGGGTCGGCGATCGTGTGGGTTCCGGCCGTGATCTATCTGTTTTCGGTGGGGCAGACGTTCGCCGCCATCGGCCTGCTTGTCTGGGGTGTTCTCGTGGTGGGGTTGGTTGATAATATTCTGCGCCCCTGGATGGTTGGTGAGGAGACCCAGATACCAGACCTGCTTGTCTTGCTGTCGATCTTCGGAGGCATTGCGGCGTTCGGTGTCGTCGGGATTGTGGTGGGACCAATACTGGCGGCGGTTTTCCTGACAACGTTGCAGATATATCGAACGGCCTTTGCTGCTATCCTGCCCGGAACAGAGAAATCGGGTTAGTTCACTCATCACATAATTAGCGGGTGTGAAATGATATTTGGTCCGGGTGTTAGATTGATCGCGGCGGCGATACTTTTGCTCGCGCCGGTCAACTTGGCGTCAGCCCAGGAGCCCGTGGACCTCGAACTGGTCCTGGCGGCCGACGGTTCGGGCTCGATCGATGATGCGGAACTGCGTCTGCAGCGCGAAGGATATGCGAACGCGGTGCGCAACCCGCGCGTCCTGGAACTGCTGACCGGGGGTATCCACGGCAAAAGCATCATCGCCTATGTCGAGTGGGGAAGCGCGCAATCCCAGCATACGATCGTGGACTGGACGGTCATCGATGGCCCTGAATCGGCCGCCGCATTTGGCGCGGCGCTGGTCGATGCACCGCGTCAGGCATGGGGCTACAACTCGATCAGCAATGCCATCGCCTACTCCCAGAATCTGATTCAGACCAATTCCCATCAAGGCCTGCGGCGGATCATCGACATCTCCGCCGACGCCGGGAATATCGGCGGCATGCCGCTGTTCCTCGCGCGTGACAATGCGATCTCGGCCGGGATTACGATCAACGGACTGGCGATCAGCCGGCCCGGCAGCACGCGGCCTCTGCGCGCGGTCTCGCTGGAGGCGGAGTTTCGTGAACAGATCATCGGCGGCACCGGGGCGTTCGTCGTCACGGTCGACGAGACGATCAGCTTTGCCGAGGCGGTGCTGAAGAAGATGATCCTCGAGGTCGCCGGCATCGCGCCGCCGGAGATCGCCGGTTTGCCGACGGGGGGGCGCGTCACCTTTGCCGGGAACTAGCGCGGCGAGCGGGCGTTACCACTCGATTTTCTCGAGGCCGTCGAACGTGATGACGCTGCCGTCGCTGTAGGTGATGGTGCCCGACGCGTCGGCGGTCAGGTCCGCATAGCCGTCCTTCACGCTGTTGACGGACGACCCGCCGTCGAAGGCGATGGTCCAGTTGGTCCCGCCCGCAGACGGCGCGTCGATGCGCAGGGTGTCGGTCCAGCCGGCGCCGCCGTGGACGGCGGTGTCTCCGTCGCCAGACGAATAGAGGAACAGATCGTCGCCGGCATTGCCGCTGAGCACGTCGTCGCCGGTATTGCCGCGAAGCGTGTCGTTGCCGTCGCCACCGGAAATAGTGTCATTTCCGCTGCCGCCGGAGACCGTGTCGTTCCCGCTTCCGCCGACGAGCGTATCGTTTCCGGCACCGCCCATGATCGAATCGTTGCCGCCGCCGCCGCGAATCAGGTTCGCGTCGCTGTTGCCGGTCAGGCTGTCGTTGTGGCCGGAGCCAATGAGGTTCTCAACATTGGTGATCTGGTCACCGTCCGCCTCGTCATTGAGGTTTGCGATGTCAATGTTGCCGACGCCGCCCAGCGAGGCGGTGACGCCGCTTGTCGCGTCGGCATAGACGACGGTGTCGATTCCCGCTCCGCCGTTAAGCGTGTCGGCCCCTTCGCCGCCGGCGAGGATGTCGTTTCCGTCTCCGCCACGGAGCCTATCGTTGCCCGCGCCGCCGCTCAATGTATCATTTCCGCCGCCGCCCGACAGGACATTCGCCTCACCGTTGCCGACGAGCGTGTCACCACTGTTCGATCCAACCAGGTTCTCGATGTTGCTGATCGTGGCGCCGGTGCTGTCTGTTCCGGTTGAGAGGTTGACCGATCCGCCGGATGCGGCGGCGGAGTAGTTGATCGTGTCGGACCCGGCGCCGCCGTCTATCGTATCCCCGCCGCCGCTGGCGTGAATGATGTCGTCGCCGGACCCGGCGTCGATGGTGTCTGCGCCCGCGCCGCCGCTTATCGTGTCGTCGCCGCCCTGTCCGTAGATCGTGTCGTTGCCGGTCCCGCCGACGATGGTGTCGTCACCGTCCCGGCCAGGGTCGACCACAACCGAGATCGTGGTGCTGCTGCTTGCCGTGTCACCGCCGTTCGACTCGGTGGCCGTGGCCGTTAGGGTCAGGTCGAAGTCGGCTGTCCCCTGGGGCACGGCAATCGTCAGTTTCGCCAACTGAGCCTCGCTCAGCGTCCAGCTGCCGTCCCCATTGTCGGTGCCTGCGGAAAGCGCCGCGCCTACCGGTACGCCCTCGATGAGAATGGAGAGGGTTTCCGAGCCGTCCGTATCGGTTAGAGACGCGGAAATGTTCAGGCTGGCGTTCAGGAGGCTGGCCGGGTTGTTGTCGCCGTACAGGGTGTCGTTTCCGTCGCCGCCGTCGATCGAATCGTCGCCGGCACCGCCTTGTAGGACATCGTCACCCGCCGTTCCCGTGCCGGTGCCGTTCCCGGGGCTGAAGCCCACGGCCGAAACGGACGCGCTTCCGATCCGCAGGGAGGGTGTGCTCGCGGTCTCGTCCGGTGGTTCGGAAATAGGTCCCGGCCCGGGATCGAAGGGTGGTTCCGTCGCCGGGGTGGCGGGTTCGGCGCTGCCCGCGAAGATATTCGGTGCGGGAGCGACACTGGTGTTCTGCGGTTCTTCCGCCGTCATTCGCGTCGGCGGCCGGCTTGTATCCGGTTCGGTTGCGGGCACCGCGTCCGGGACGGGCGGGGCCGGTTCGCCATCGGGGTCGGCTGATAGGGCACGTGCGGCGGTTTCGGATGACGGTGGCGCGTTCGGTTTGCTCGGTGGAGCGGTCGCGGCGCCACGGCCGGGCAACGCTTCGTCGTCGAGGACCGCTTCGTCGGCCGAGCCGGATTGTTCGTCCTGCACCGGCGCATGGGCGCCGGACTCCGCGGTGCCGGGTTCCTGCGCGACAGTGCCGGTGTGCAGGTTTGCATTGGTCGCGTCTGCCGTGGGGCGGACGTTGCTGTTGGTCGTGATCGCGGCCTGCTTCGACGCGGTCGATTCCTCGCGGTGGACCGTTTTCCTTTCGTCACCGATCCAAAGCTCGCCGTCGCGAATATCGCCGTCGTGCGCGTCGAAATCGCGCCCATCGCCGTGCTTCAGGTCGCCGTCGTACAGATCTTTCAAGGGCTCGCGATCGGCCACAAGCCGCGCTCCGGGGTTGAGGGTTCGTAACGTTTCCAGCCGAAACCCTAGCGCGCCGGGGTTTAAACTCCGTTTAGCATTCCGGGCATTTTATAAATCTTGGTTATCGGAAATTAACCAATCTTCAACCCAGGAATACAAGAGTAGGTATTCGACCCCTGCGACTGCGTGATCGCAGCGTCGCCGGGGCGCCGTTTGCGGAGATACAGACTGACCCAAACTGCAACATCGATGACGCCGGGACAGATGCCACGCGTGCTGCGCTCCCTCGGCCGCAGCGCATACGGTCGGATCGACATTCTGCTCTCGTCGGTCGTGATCAACCTGCTTTCACTCGCGCTGCCGCTCGTGATCCTGCAGACCTATGATCGTGTTATTCCCAACGGCGGACAGGAAACCTTCATCTACCTGCTCGCCGGGCTGGCCGCGGTCGTCATACTCGACGGCGCACTCCGGCTGGCGCGTGCCTACATCACGAGTTGGGGAGCTGCACGCTTCGAGCATGCGGTGGGCTGCCGCATCGTCGATCGCATGCTTTCGACCAGTTCCCTGGAGTTCGAACGCGAACCTCCGGGCACGCAGCTGGCGCGATTCAATGCGATCGAGACGCTCCGGGATCTGTATTCGGGGCAGGGGATGCTGGCCCTCATCGACCTTCCCTTCGTCGCACTGTTCCTGGCACTGATTGCCTTCATCGGGGGCGAACTCGTTGTTGTACCACTGGTCATCATTCTGGTGGTCGGTTTGCTCGCCTTGGGGCTTGGTCACAAGCTGCGCAAAGCCCTGACCGCGCGCCAGGATATCGATGACCGGCGTTACAGTTTCATCATCGAGGTGCTCGGCGGCATGCAGCTGGTCAAGGCGCTGGCGCTCGAAGAGTTGATGATGCGACGCTACGAGCGGCTGCTGCGAAGTTCCTCCGAGGCCGTGCACGAGGTCATCCTCAAATCCGGGCTTGCACAGGCACATGGGGCACTTTTCTCGAACCTCACGATGATCTCCGTCGCGGGCGCGGGCGCCGTGCTCGTGCTCGAGGAGCGCCTGACGCTTGGCATGCTTGCCGCGTGCATGCTCCTGGCAGGCCGATCCGTGCAGCCGATCCTCCGGGCGATCGCTGTCTGGGTGCAGTTCCAGAACATCAAGGTGGCGGAATCCCGACTGCAGGAGATCATGCAGCTGCCGTCTGAATCTGAAGGCCGCGGCTTGGAGGTTCCCGAGATCAGCGGCGGTTTCAGCTGCCACGACGTGGGCTTCGTCTATCCCGGGACCGGGGATGCCCTCTTCTGCAACCTCGATGTCTCGGTCGAGACGGGTGAGACCGTCGCGGTCGTCGGGCAGAACGGCTCCGGCAAGTCCACCTTTCTCTGGCTTGCCATGGGCCTGCTCACGCCCACGGCGGGCGAAATCCGATATGACGGCGTTTCGGTCGCCGATCTCGACCCCCGGGTGCTACGCCAGCAGATCGCCTACCTGCCGCAGCGCGGAACGCTGTATCGTGGAACGATCCGGGAGAACATGACGATGTTTGCCGGTGAAGACCGGCTCGATTCGGCGATGGAGATTGCTCGTACGCTGGAGCTCGACAAGGTCCTCGCACGTCTTCCCGACGGGCTCGACACCAAGCTCGGCAACTCGAGCAATGACATCCTGGCGGCCGGTGTTCGTCAGCGCATTGCTATTGTTCGCGCGCTTGCAGCGGGCCCGAAGATTGTCCTGTTCGACGAGGCGAACTCCGCGTTCGATCTTCAGTCGGACGAACTCCTGCAGCGATTCTTCGCCGAGATGAAGGGGGCAAAGACGATGGTGATGGTCACGCACCGGCCGTCCCTCGTGCGCATGGCCGACCGGGTGCTGGAAATCAGCAACCGGCAGATTCGCCCGCGGCCAGACGCTGGTTCCGGGGATGCGGGCCTGGTGATCGATCCCGTGCCCCACGGGATGCGGGCGGGCGTCGCGTCATGACTGCGTTTCTCGCAACATTGCCCCAGGCCATGGCGCAGACGGATCTGCTGCGCGAGAGCCTGCGTTACGGCGGCGAGGCGGACCGGACATTGCGCGGAATCGCTGCCTGTCTCGTCCCGATTCTGTCAGCGCTGAAATGGCGAGGTGACCCCAATCAACTGGTTGAATCGCTGCCGCATTTCGTCCGCGATCCGACGATTGACGATCTGCGGGACACTCTCGCGCTCCTGGGGTTCCCGACGACGAGCCTGTCCGTTGCCGCCGAACGGCTCGACAGCCGGATGTTTCCCTGCCTGTACGAGACTAGCCGTGGCGAAATTTATGTCCTGATTGAACGGGTCGGCGAGCGGATCAGGGTCTTCGATCCCGATCGCGGCGGCGAGTACGACCTGAACCCGCACTACTGGCGGGGGCGCGCCTATGTGCTCGACGCCGCCCGGCGGGGCGAAGCTTCGCGCGGGGCCGGCGGCATGTCCTGGTTCCCCGAGATCGTCAGGCGTTTCAAATCTCTTCTCGCGCTCATGTTTGTCGCCAGCATGATCACCAACATACTGGCGCTGGTGGTGCCGCTCTCGATCATGGTGATCTACGATCAGGTAATCGGCCGCCGTTCGGGGATGTTCCTCTCCTCCCTGTCGATCGGCATCGTGATTGCGCTGGGCGTCGAGTTCCTGTTGCGGGCGATCCGGACTCGCGGGCAGGCCTTCCTCAGCGCGCGTCTGGAGTTCCTGATCGGCACCCGCGCATTCGCGCAGATTTTGCACCTGCCCTATGCGTTCATCGAACGCGCGCCGGTCGGCAAACAACTGGCGCTGATCAAAGAATTCGAATCCCTGCGGGACTTCTTTACCGGGCCACTCGTCACGGTCGTCTTCGATCTCCCATTTGTGATCGTTTTCCTGACGGTCATCGGTTTGATCGCCGGGCCGGTTGTCCTGATCCCGCTCGGCTTGATCGTGATCTACGGCATTCTGGGTCTCTTGATGTTCCCGGCGATGCGCCGCCGGGTGAAGGCCGCGAGCAGTGAGCGGGCGGAGCGGCACGCATTCGTGGTCGAGACGTTGGGCCAGATGCGAAGCATCAAACTGATGGGCGCCGAGGACACCTGGTATGAGCGGTTCCGTAGGAAGTCCGCGAATGCCGCGATGACCGCATTCCGAGCCAACTACCTGACGAGCGTTGTCCAGACAATTTCGCACATGATCATGGTCTTCGGGGGCGTCGGGGTTCTCGCGCTGGGTGTTGGCGCGATCGCGACGGGCGAGATGACCATGGGCGCGCTGATCGCGACGATGGCCCTCACATGGCGTGTCCTGGCGCCAATCCAGACGGGCTTCAACCTTATCGCCCGGCTGGAACAGGTCGTCCTCAGTATCCGCCAGTTCCACGAATTGCTTCGACTGAAGGTCGAGCGCGCGCCCGATCAGGCGATCGGGGAACGCAAGATATTCTCCGGCACGCTCGCGTTTCACCGGGTCAGCCTGCGATACCTACCGCAGCATGAGCCTGCCCTGCTTGGCGTGAGTTTCTCGGCACGGAAAGGCGAGATCGTGGCGCTCGCCGGGCCCAGTGGTTCCGGCAAGTCGTCGCTTCTGAGCCTGGCGCTGCGTCTCTATGAACCCCAGGGCGGAACGATTACCCTCGACGGGATCGACATCCGCCAGCTCGACCCGGTCGAGCTGCGCCGCGCGGTCGCGTTCGTGCCGCAGCAGGCGCAGGTCCTGTACGGAACAATTGCCCAGAACCTCAGGTTCGGAAATCTGTCGGCCAGCGATTCGGAATTATCGGAAGCGTGCGATGTTGCGGGCCTCCTGGATGATATCAATGCGCTACCGGACGGATTCGATACCAGGATCGGAGACAACCGTTCGCTGAGCCTGCCCGCCGGATTTCACCAGCGCCTGGCGCTGGCGCGTGCCTACCTGTCTCCTGCTTCTGTTCTGCTGCTCGACGAAGCCGCGAACGCACTCGACGTCGACGGGGACCGCAAGTTCTGTGCGGCCATAAATGCTCTTCGCGGAACCCGCACCGTGCTCATGGTCACCCATCGGCCCAGCCACATGATGCTGGCCGACCGCGTCGTGGCAATGGTGAACGGCGAAATCGTCGGGGACGGTGTTCCGGAAGATACCGTGCCGCGGCTGACCGGCCATGTTCTCTAGAAAGCAAAGGACGGATCCATCATGACCAGATCGGAAATGACACCGCATGGCACGCGCCCGTCGAACGGCAGCTTGCTGGCGCCGGTATCGGACGCGCGCGGTACGCCGCGGGTCCAGTTTCGTTATCTCTCGCACTCCGTGCGTCTCGAGGAAGCCGGCCCACCCCGCATTCTCCTGGCCTTTATCGCCGTCGTAGCCCTGTTGCTTGCGGGCGCGGTGGGGTGGGCGTCGGTCACACCGGTGACGACGGCGGCGCGCACCGCGGGAACGATCATGCCGTCAGGCGCGATCCGCAGCGTCCAGCATCTTGAGGGTGGAATTGCCCAGGAGCTGCTAGTGCGGAACGGGGATGCGGTGGCCGCCGGCGATATTCTGGTTCGCCTCGACAGTGCGGCGAGCGGCGCTGATCTCGAGCAGCTCGAGTCCCGGTACATTCACCTGCGGGCGAAGGCGATGCGGCTGCGCGCGGAGATTAACGGCGGGTCCGAACAGTTCGATTCGATTGCGGTCGACAATCTGGAACTGGCCGAAGACCAGCGCCGGCTGCTCGAATCGGCCCGGCAAAGCTACGTCGCCGAGCAGACCGTTCTTCGTGATCGTCTGCGGCAGAGCGAGTTGGAGGTTGAGGCCCTGCGCGTACAGATTTCCAGCCTGACCGAGCAGATCACATACATGGACGATCAGCGGAAAATCCGGGAGGACCTCTTCAACAAGGGAGTGGGCTCCCGAATCTCCATGCTTGAAATCCAGCGCGAGTTTGCGCGTCTGCGGGGGCGCCTCGGAGAGGTACGAAGCAGTCTGCGCCTTGCCGAGAGCGCCGTGGTGGAGGCACGCAACCAGATCCTTGAGCACGCGATCAACTGGCGCAATGACCGGGCGCAGGAACTCGAAACCGTGTCTTCGGAACTCACGGAACTACGCGAATCGCTGGCCAGATATCGCGACCGTTTCGCCCGTTTGAATGTCCTGGCACCGGTTTCCGGGACGGTGAATGCCTTGTCGCTCTCCGGGCCGGGCGCCGTGATCTCCGCGGGTCAGACACTCATGGATATCGTCCCGGGGGACGAGACTCTTGTGGTCGAGGCGCGGGTCGACCCGCGCGATGTGGGCTACCTGCGGCGGGGTCAGCTCGTCAATGTCGCCGTCAGCGGGTTCGATGTCTCGCGCTACGGGACCCTGTCCGGCCAGCTGGAACGGGTGTCTGCCACCAGCTTCGCTGACGATGAGGGACGCATCTATTACGAGGCGCGCGTTGTGCTCGCCGAGAACGAACTCGGACCGAGTATCGACCGCCGCAGGGTCCTGCCGGGCATGACCGTCGAAGCGAATATCAACACGGGATCCCGTTCTCTTCTGGAGTTTTTGGTGCGCCCGGTTTCGGCATCCTTGCGTTATGCGTTTGCCGAACGATGACAGCTGCTGAAAGACACGCCAGAGCCTTTCGTTGGCATTGCACCACCGGAACTAGCGCCGGCGCCTAGCCGGCATCGTAGGCCGCGACGATCTCATCGGCGGCGGCGCGCAAATCCGCGAGATGGTCGGCCACGAAGGCGTCCGCCGGCACGGCCTGGCGCATCCAGACGAGATTGACGCAGCCGAGCACCTGGTCGCCCGCCAGAACGGGTATGGATATCGCACTCAGGCCGTCATCGAAGAACTTACCTTCGCCGTAGTTGCCGCCCATATAGAACTCATCGCGGGTCGCATAGCCTTGCGCGCGGACCTGTTCGAGGATGGGTTCGAGCTTCTCCGGTGTGCGCGCGAGCTGGTCTGCGGGATGGGCCGACCTGGCGAGTTCGTCGAGTATTTCGTCATACTCCGCGCGCGGACAGAATGCGAGATAGGCGCGCCCGACCGCCGTGACCGCGAACCCGACCTGATGCCCGACCTCATCGCGGTTGACCAGAAAAGGCGTCTGGCGCCGGCTGGTTTCCTTGATCTCCATGAACTTGCCGTTCCGGACCATGAGATCGGACGGCCATTTGACCCGTTCGCACAGGCGGCCCAGGACAGGCCCGGCGATCTCGGCCAGCCGGTCGAATTCGTCCAGCGTCCCGGTCATGCGCCGCAGCCCGAAGGTGTTGCGATACAGCCCGTCGCCAAGCCCGCGCCGCACCAGCTCCTGTTGCTCCAGCGTCAGCAGGATTCGCAGCAGCGTGGTGCGATGCAGCCCGGTGTATTCATGCAGTTGATGCAGGCTGGCCGTGCCCAGTTCCTCGAGCGCGCGCATCACGGAGATGCCGCGCTCGATCGCGCGTATGGGTTGCAGGCCTGCCATTTAACCTCGCCGAGGAATTTGGATAATTCTGATGCGCAATCTAGCAGGAGGTTTCACTCCGCGAAAACCTCCGGAAATGTCAGGTGTCGTCATACATTGGTTGCATAGAGTTCACGTGAATGTGGCTCGAAGCGGTGGGTGTGTCGGTGGGAACTGTCCGGAACGTCTTGTTCATCATGTGCGATCAGCTGCGCGCCGATTATCTGTCATGCGCGGGCCATCCGACGTTGAAAACGCCGAATATCGATGCGCTGGCCACGCGCGGTGTGCGGTTCGCGAAAAGCTATGTCCAAGCACCCGTCTGTGGGCCGTCACGCATGTCCTTCTACACGGGCCGCTACGCGGCGAGCCATGGCGCATTCTGGAACTTTGTGCCGTTGCCGGTCGGGGAAATGATGCTTGGCGATCTGCTCCGTCCGTCCGATATGAAGGTCGCGTTGGCGGGTAAAACGCATCACTCCGCAGACAAGGTGGGCATGGCCCGTTTGGGCATCGAGCCGGAGAGCGCGGCCGGACGCGGTCTCATGAAAGGCGGATTTGAGTATGTGGTGCGCGACGACGGCATCCACCCGGCCGCCGCGGGGCGAATTGAATCCGACTACGCGAATTATTTACGCGCGAACGGGTTCGACAGCGACAATCCCTGGCATGATTTTGCCAACTCCGCCGCAGACCCGGACGGCAATGTGCTGAGCGGCTGGAACATGCGCAATTGCGGGCTGCCGGCAGTCGTGCCCGATGCGTTCGGCGAGACGGCCTACATGTCCGACCGGGCCATTGCGTTCATTGCAGAGCAGGGGGACGACCCCTGGTGCCTGCATCTCAGTTATATCAAGCCTCACTGGCCCTACATCGTTTCGTCGCCGTATCACAATCTCTATGGCGTCGATGACATCCTGCCGGCGGTGCGTTCGGCCGAGGAACGCGACACGGATCATGAAGTGATTCAGGCCTTCATGGCCCGCGAGGAAGGTCGCGAATTTCAGCGCGACGAAGTGCGCGAGACCGTGATTCCTGCCTATATGGGGTTGATTGCGCAAATCGATACCCATCTTGGCCGCGTGTTCGAGGCGCTCGATAAGGCCGGGCGGTTCGACGACACGATGATCGTCTTCACCAGCGATCACGGCGACTATCTCGGTGATCATTGGATGGGCGAGAAGGAGATGTATCACGAGCAGTCTTCGCGCATTCCGCTCATTGTCTATGATCCCGACGCCGCGGCGGACCGTACACGCGGTTCGGTGGACAACCGATTTGCCGAGGCGATAGACGTGGTCCCGACAATCCTTGATGCCGCCGGGCTCGAGGTGCCTGACAATATCGTCGAGGGTCGTTCGCTCCTGCCGTTGCTGCGCGGTGAGGACCCGGACGATTGGCGTGACGCGGTCTTCAGCGAGCTCGACTATGCTTTCTATTCGGACGTGCGTGACCCGCTGGAACGACCGTCCGATCAGTGCCGTACCTTCATGGTGCGCGAGGGCCGCTGGAAGTACATCGCCTTTGAAGGTTACCGGGCACAATTGTTTGACCTCGAATCTGACCCGGATGAATTGCAGGATCTGGGCGCTGATCCGACTTATGAGGCAGAGCGTACCCGGCTGCACCGCCGGCTCGCCGACTGGCAGAGCGGGTTGAAGTATCGGGTCACGGCACCCGAATCCTTCGTGCGGGAATTCAAGGTGCGCGCAGGAAAGTCGGGTATTCTCATTGGTCACTGGTGAGCCGGCGATAAAACCGGCTAGTCTGGTCGTCGACAAGCGACAACGACCAACCCGGGGGACCGTATCTTGGCTCAACCTTCACCACTTTCCATGTTCGACATTTCGGGGAAGTCCGCGCTGGTAATGGGCGCAACCGGCGCCTTCGGCGGCGCGGCCGCGGTGGCGTTGGCGCAGATGGGTTGCGATATCACGATCGCAGACCTCAATCCCGACAAGGTCGAGGCCAAGGCCGAGGAGCTGCGCGCGATCGGCACCAGGGTCGCCACCGCGACCGGGTTACCGGATACCGAAGAGAATGCAGCCAATATGGTGGCCGCCGCGGTCGAAGCCTACGGCGCGCTCGATCTGATGTTCGTCGCCACCGGCATGAACGATGTTGGGTATATCGAAGAACAATCCTATGAGAGTTGGCGCAAGGTAATGTCCGCCAATCTGGACGGCTACTGGCTGGCGTGCCAGGCGGCGGGCCGGCAGTTTGCCAAACAGCCGGCGGACCGAGGGCGCTCGAAGGTTGTTGTCGTGTCGTCCACGCGTGGCCGTCACGGGTTACCCACCGGGTATACCGGCTATTGCGCCTCCAAGGCGGGGCTCGACGGCATGGTCCGCGCGCTGGCGTGCGAGTGGGGTGGCAAGAATGCCAATATCAATGCGATCGGACCGACGGTCTTCCGTTCGCCGCTTTCGGAGTGGATGTTCTCGGATGAGGACCCCGGCAAGGCCACCCGTGAAGCCATGTTGGAGCGTGTTCCTGTCGGTCGGCTGTCGGAGACGGATGACCTGATGGGCGGTCTGGTTTACCTGCTGTCGCCGGCCTCCGACTATGTGACTGGACACACGCTATACATCGACGGCGGTTACACCGCCGAATAATTCCGCCGGCAGACGGTTTGGGGAAGACGCATGCTGTTCAAGATCATTCTATGGGGCCTGTCGTGGATGTTCCGGGTATCCCGATGGCGCTATCCGGCGTTTCGCGCCCGTTTGCTTGAACGCAATCTCGTCGTCCAGATACGCAGCGAGGATGGCAAATCCGGCCGCTACATCATATTTGAAAATGGCCGCGTGCGCTCGGGCGCGGGACTGCATGATGCGCCGACGGTGTCTCTTGTATTCAAGACCGCCAGGATCGGCGCCAAGCTGTTGATGCCGCCGATCGATCAGCTCGAACAGATCGATGCCCTGAAGAATTTCCTGGTGCGCCTCGAGGGGCCCGATGACGACGCGCTGTGGTTCGCGCAAACTGTGATGGCCGCCCTCTCGGCAGGCTGGCGTTTCGGCCGCAAGATGAAAGACGGGACCACGCGGTTCTGCACCATGACCAATGGTGGGCCGCTGTTTGTCTATGTCCGCGACGGCGCAATTCTGCGGACCACGCCGGTCGCCTTCGATGCCCAGGATGCGGACACCTGGACGATCAAGGCGCGCGGTAAAGAGTTCACGCCACCACGCAAGGGCATGCTGTCTCCCCATGCGATGAACTGGAAGGCGATGGTCAACGCGCCCAACCGGATTCACTATCCGATGAAGCGGGTCGATTTCGACCCGAACGGCGAACGCAATATCCAGAATCGGGGCGTGTCGGGTTACGAGCGCATCAGCTGGGACGAGGCGCTCGACATCGTCGCGGGCGAGATCAAGCGGATGAAACGCGAGCATGGCACGGGGGCCATCGCATCGAGCAACGGCTCGCATCACAACTGGGGCAACATCGGCTACTATCTGAGCGCCAAGCTGCGCTTCATGAATGCCATCGGCACGACCGATGTGCATCACAATCCGGACAGCTGGGAAGGCTGGTACTGGGGCGCCATGCATCATTGGGGCGGCAGCTTGCGGGTCGGTGGCGGCGAGCCCTTCGGCACCATCGAGGATTGCCTCGAGAATGCCGAGATGATCGTCTTCTGGTCGAGCAACCCGGAGGCCACCAACGGTGTTTACGGTGGCCAGGAGGGCACGATCCGGCGCCAGTGGCTGCGCGATATCGACATCGATATCGTCCATATCGATCCCTACTACAACGACACCGCACAGTTTCTGGGTGGCAAGTGGATCGCGCCGAAGCCGACCACCTCGCCGGCGCTGGCGCTGGCCATCGCCCATGTCTGGATTACGGAAGACACCTACGACAAGGACTATGTCGCGACCCGGACCAAGGGCTTCGAGGCCTGGCGCGATTATATCCTCGGGGCCGAGGATGGGGTCGCGAAGAGCCCGGAATGGCAGGAGGCCGAGACCGGGGTGCCGGCCAAGGATGTGCGCGCGCTGGCGCGCAAATGGGCGTCCAGGCGCACCTACCTGGCGGCCGGCAGCATGGGCAACGCGTTCGGTGGTGCGGCGCGTAACGCGACGGGGACACAATGGACCCGCACGTTGGTGTGTCTCATGGGGATGCAGGGGCTGGGGAAGCCGGGGATCAATGTCAGCAATTTGCAGCTCGGCGTGCCGCATGACTTCAGTTTCTATTTCCCCGGCTACGCCGAGGGTGGCATCTCGGGCGATCTGAACAACACGGCGATGGCCGGCGCGCTCTATCAGCGCATGCCGCAGCTGCCGACCATGAACCCGTCCACCCAGAAAATTCCGCGCCTGCGCCTGCCCGACGCGATCATCGATGGCCATGCGGAAGGCTTCCTGTGGGATGCGCTTTCCATGGAGGGTCAGTTCACCAAGATCAGCTACCCCAAACAGGGCCATTCGCCGGTACATATGCTCTACCGCTACGGCACGGCGGTCCTGGGCACCTTGAGCGATTCCAACCGGTTCGTGGAGATGTACCGGTCACCCAATCTGGAGTTCGTGGTCAGCCAGGCGATCTGGGAAGAGGGCGATACCCGTTTCGCCGACGTGATTCTGCCGGCCTGCACGAGCATGGAGCGCTACGATATCGGCGAGTGGGCCAACGCTGGCGGATACGGCGCGCATTTCCACTCCCAGACCAACAACCGGATCATCACATTCCAGGCCAAGTGCATCGAGCCGATCGGAGAATCGAAGTCCGATTATGAGATTTTCTCACGGCTCGCCTGCCGGCTCGGCCTCGGCGCCTATTACACCGAGGGCATGCGCGACATCGACTGGGTCAAGCGGATGTTCGATGCCTCCGACCTGCCGCAGCATATCTCCTGGAAGAAATTCATCGAGCGTGGCTATTTCGTGGTCCCGCCCGAGGCGCCCGAATTGCGCGCGCCGACCGCCTATCGCTGGTTCGCCGAGGGTGAGAAGAAGAATATCCCCGAGGCGATGCCGCTGCCGGGGGACTATACCGAGCAGTTTCTCGAGGGGCTGCAGACCCAGTCGGGGCTGTTCGAGTTTGAAAGTTCGAGCCTGAAACGGTTTGCACCGGACGATGCCGAACGCCCCCCGATCGTGAAGTATCAACCTGCCTGGGAGGGGCCGAACGCCGACGGACTGGGTGATCGTTACCCGCTGCAGCTGCTCACGCCACACTCGCGGTTCAGTTTCCATAGCCATGGCGATGGCAAGGACAGCTTTCTGAATGACATTCCCGATCACCGGGTGCTGATCGACGGTCACTATTACTGGGTGCTTCGTCTCAACCCGGAGGATGCGGCGGCGCGCGGCATCTCCGCCGGTGATCTGGTGAAGGTCTTCAATGATCGCGGTGCGGTCCTTTGCGCGGCACTCCTGACCGAACGCCTGCAGCCCGGCGTCGCCCACGGATATGAATCCGCCGCCGTGTATGACCCGATGGGAGAGCCCGGCCGGTCCGTTGATCGTGGCGGGTGCCTCAACCTTTTGTCGCCGCAGCGTTCGCAGATCAAGAACTCCCACTCGATGGCCAACAGCACGGCCATGGTCGAGATCGCACCCTGGGACGGGGTCGTCGAATATGAGCGGATCGAACCCCTGAGTGTGGGAGGTGCGGCATGAGCCAGCCCAAATGGAACCTGATCGTCGACGTTGCCAATTGCACGAATTGCAACAACTGCACCCTGGCGGTGCAGGACGAACATGTGGGTAACAGCTTCGCCGGCTACACGGCGGAGATGCCCAAGCACGGCCATCGCTGGATCGATATCAAGCGGCGTGAGCGCGGGCAGGGGACCATGACCGATGTGGCCTATCTGCCGACCATGTGTCAGCACTGCGACGATGCCCCCTGCATCGCGGCGGCGGAAGACGGCGCGATCAAGAAGCGCGCTGATGGCATCGTCGTGATCGATCCGGACAAATCGAAGGGACAGAAACAGATCGTCGAGGCCTGTCCTTATGGCGCGATCTTCTGGAACGAAGAGCTGGAAATTCCCCAGCACTGGATCTTCGATGCCCACCTGCTGGACGTGGGCTGGAGCGAACCGCGTTGTGTCGATGTCTGCCCGACCGGGGCATTGCGTTCGCTCAAGGTTGACGATGGCGCGATGGAAAAGGTTACGCAGGAAGAAGGCCTTGAGCCGCTCCGGCCCGATCTCGAGACCAAACCACGGGTGCATTACAAGAATCTCTGGCGCTACGCGAAATGCTTCATCGGCGGGACCGTCTCGGCGGAACGCGACGGCGTCGTCGATTGCGTTGAGGGTGCACGGGTAGTGTTGTCGCAAGACGGGCAGCCGGTCGCGGAAACCGCGACTGACGGTTATGGCGATTTCAAGTTCGACCGCCTGGATCCCGACAGCGGCGGCTATGTGATCGAGGTTTCTGTTGATGACCACGCTGCCAAACAGCGTGACGTGACGTTGGGGGTAAGCGTCAATCTGGGCGAAATTCGTCTGGGCGGGTGAGCGCGCAACCCAAAGACCGCGATTGGGCCGCCTATTACGCCAAGACCGGCGGCCGCCCGCCGCGCGAGACATTGATGTTTGCGCTCGACCGGTTCGATGCGGCGCCGGCGGATGCGACGCGGTTTGCCGTCGATCTCGGGGCGGGTTCGGGACGGGACGCGATTGAAATGCTGCGCCGGGGTTGGCGGGTGCTGGCGATCGATGCCGAGACGGACGCCATCGACGCCCTCAAGGCACGACCGGACCTGCCGCCCGATGCCGATCTGTCCCGCATGGTCGCCCGGTTCGAGGATGCGGCCTGGTCGGAATGTGATCTGGTGAACAGCAGCTTCGCGCTGCCATTGTGCACGCCGACGGATTTCGCGCGTGTGTGGCAGCGGATCGCGTCGTCGTTGCGCCCGGGCGGGCGCTTCGCCGGGCAACTTTATGGTGATCGGGACAGCTGGGTGGGGCGAGACGGCATGACCTTCCACACCCGCGTGCAAGTCGAAGCCTTGCTCGCAGGTTTCGACATCGAGCACTTCGTCGAGGAAGAAGACGATTCCACCACCCCGCGCGGCGAGACGAAACACTGGCATGTGTTTCACATTGTGGCGCGTGTGTCCGCTACCTGACGCTATTCCTTCCAGTCGAACAGCGCCGGCTCCTTGGCCAGGAACCGTTTGACGGCAGCCTTGTGGTCGGCGCTGGCATTGGCTTCGGCCTGCGCATCGGCCTCGGCGGCCAGCGCGGTTGTGCGGTCGGATTCGAAGGCCGCCCCCATCACGCGCTTGGCAATGCCGATGGCGACCGGTGAGGCGTTGGCGAATTTCGCGGCATAGGATTGGGCATGCGCGAGCAGTTCGTCCCCCGCGAGAACCTCCAGCACCAGCCCGAATGCCCGCGCATCCTCGGCGCTGAGTTCCCGGGCCGTGAGTACGAGGTCCTTGGCGCGCTGCAGGCCGACCAGGCGCGGCAGCAGATACATGGCGCCCCAGTCGGGCACCATGCCGATCCGGCCGAACGACATGATGAAGCGTGCATTCTCGGCCGCGAACACGAAGTCGCAGGCGATCGCGAGAGAAAACCCCGCACCGGCCGCAGCCCCGTTGACCGCGGCGATGGTCGGGACAGGCAAATCGAGCCAGCGTTCGAGCGTGACATGGGATTCCTGCATCCGTGCCCGCATCGCGTCGGGGCCCTTTGCCGACATTTCCTGCAGAACACGGAGATCGCCCCCGGCGCAGAATGCTTTCCCGGTCCCTGTCAGGACGACGGCGGAAATGTCTTTCCCGGCGCGTTCGCCGAGCTGCAGGACTGCGTCGGCGAATTCGTCCCGCAGCGCACCGCCCAGCGCGTTGCGCGCCTTGGGCCTGTTGAATGTGAGTGTCGCGACGCCGTCATGCACGTCGAGCAGGAGTTCGGTGTAGGCCATGGGACGTTTCCGCTGTCTTTGTATGGTATGAGCGCGAAGAGCCGATATTATGCCATGTCCGCGTCGAATGTGGCCGGCACCCAATTTCAGAATGGAGCGTACGATGAGTGATTCCAATCTTCTCGAACCGTCAGTCGATCCGAACAAGAAGATCGTCAGCTACCGGAACGTGGTCTGTCAGAATCCAGCCGGTGGTGCGCGTACGGTCGTCTCGGTGCGTGATACCCCCGGGTTTGTCATCGATGAACCGACCGAGCGCGGTGGCACCAACATGGGACCGACGCCGGTTGAATCGGTTATGGGCGGGTTGTGCGGCTGCGATGCCGCCATCACCCATATGGTCGCCGAACTTCTGGAGTTCGAGTATGGCGATGTGGACTATGTGTGTGACGCCGAGATCGATGTGCGCGGGTCGCGCGGGGTGAAGGGGGTTCGGCCCTACTTCGAGAAAGTCACCGTCACCAAGACATTCCGCACCAACGAGACCGCCGAGCGGGTCGAGAAGCTGAAGGCAAATGTCGAGCAGCGCTGTCCGGTCAGCAACCTGATCCGGGACGCCGGTGTCGACCTTCACATCGAGTGGGTCGTTGAGCCGATGTAGCGCAGTGGGGTTCGGCCGGGCGTTTGGCCCGGCCAGACCCTAGCGTTTCAGGCGCGCCATCTCGCCCAGCACGGCGCAGACGGCGGCGGTGTCTTCTTCCGCGCGGCCCTGGGCCATGCCCGCGACATAGATGTCGGAGCAGGTGGTGAACAGCGGCGTCGGACAGTCGAGCGATTTCGCGAAGGCGCCGATGACGGACATGTCCTTCTGCCAGACGGAGATCTTCATCGTTGCATCGGTGTAATCGTCGGCCACCATCATCGGGCCGCGCACCTCGAACATGCGCGAGTTTCCCGCGCTGTCGCAGATCACGTCGTAGATCATCTGCGGGTCGAGCCCGCCCTTCATGCCCATGACCAGCGCTTCGGCGGCGGCAATGTTGTGGATCGCCACCAGATGGTTGGCGACATATTTCATCCGGCTGCCGTTGCCGAACGCACCAACGTAATAATGGGCGCGCGCGAAACCCTCGATGACCTCGGCGCAGATATTCGCCGCCGCTTCGTCGCCGCTCAGATAGACCGCGAGGTCCTTCTCGCGCGCTTGTGCGCCGGTGCCCGAAAGGGGCGCGTCCAGCATGGTCACGCCGGCGTCGGCGAGCGCATCATGATTGCGCTGCTTGTCTTCGATCGGGAAGGTCGAGCATTCCATGACGATGACGTCTTTGTTGCCGGCGGATGCGATCCCGTTTTCGCCGGCGCATACCGCGTCAAGGGCGCGTGTCGTCGGCAGCGACGTGATGACGATATCCGACGCCTGGGCAACCGCGGCGGGTGATGCCGCGACCGTCCCGCCCTTGCCGGTCAGTTCGTCACAACGCGCGGGATCGAGATCGAACCCCGTCACCGTGTAGCCGGATTTCAGAAAATTGCCCGAGATGGCGGACCCCATGATACCGAGGCCGATCAGGCCGATGCGTTTCGACATGGAACAAAAACTCCCCGTTGCGTGTCCGGCGTGGCGCCGGTGGATTTGCTGCGGCGGGTTATATCATCATCCTTGGTCCGCGCGAGGGCGACGAACGCGACGCCGGGGGTGCGGACATGCTATGGCGCGGGCATGACAGAGAGTAGCTTCCGTAAATGACCTATCTTGCCTTCCTGCGCGCCAATCTCCGGTTCATCGGTTTCGGATTTCTCCTGACCCTGCTGTCGAGCTATGGCCAGACCTTCTATGTCGCGTTGTATGGCACGGAAATCCGGGCGGAATTCGGGTTGGGGCACGGCAGCTTCGGGGCGGTGTTCTCGACCGTCAGCATCGTTGCGGCGGTCGCGCTGGTCTGGCTCGGGCGGTTGATCGACCGCGTCGACCTTCGCCGCTATACCGCCGTGACCTTGATCGCGTTGACCGGTTCGATGGTGGCACTCTCCTTCGCGCATTCGCTCTGGCTGTTTGCGCTGGCGCTGTTCGTCACCCGATTGTGTGGCCAGGGTTTGACGATCCACATCATGGGCACCGCCATGGCGCGCTACTTCCCGCAAGATCGCGGCAAGGCATTGAGTCTCGCAGGGCTCGGTCTGGCGGCCGGCGAGACCGTCCTGCCGATCACCACTGTGGCGCTGATCGCCGCTATTGGCTGGCGGAATGTGTGGCTGGCGACCGGCCTCGTGACCGCCCTGGCGTTGCTGGTGCTCGTCCCGATCGTGCTCAAGGGGTTCGGTCAGCGCCACGGCGACTATCTCGCCCGGCAGTCGCAAAGCGCCGGTCAGCCCGGCGCGGGCCGTGACTGGACCCGCCTCGAGGTGCTCCGCGATCCGCGTTATCTCGGCGTCATGCTGTTGCTGCTCGCCTATCCCTATGTCTCGACAGGCGTGTTGTTCCATCAGGCATATATCGCCGAAATACGCGGCTGGCCGATCGAACTGCTGGCGACGGGCTTTATTTCGATGGCGTTCATGAAAGTCCTCACATCACTGACGATCGGCCCGATGATCGATCGCAACGGCGCGGTGCGGTTGATACCCGCCTCCGCGCTGCCATTCATCGCCTGTTTCGTCGCCATCGGCGTCTCCAGCCATCCTTTGATGCCGTATGTTTTTCTCGGCGCGCTCGGCGTCGGGATCGGCATGTTGCAACCAGTATTGTCGGCCATGTTCGCCGAGTTGTACGGGGTTCGGAATCTGGGGGGGATTCGCGCGATGTCCGTTGCCGCAATGGTTCTCGCCGCCGCTGCGGCACCGGCGACCTTCGGAATCCTGTTCGATCTCGGCGTCTCGATCGAGACGGTCGTGACCGGCTGCATCGTCTACATGACGTTGGCGGCCGGGTTCGCATTCATGGTCTTGCGTCGGCACGATGGCCAAGTGGTCACGGACGACTGATCGGGCGCTACCCGTTCCTCGTGCATTAACCGTTTTTCAATTCGCCGGGGGATAACCTTTCTGACGATGCCGGAAGCTGATCTTCCGGACGTGCGGGAAGGTTTCCATGTCGCTGAACACATTCGTTGCCGTTCTGGTCGGTTTCGGCCTTTTCATCGCGGCAATCGCCCTGAGCACGAACAATTACTTCGTGTTCATGAGCGGTGCGGGCGCGATCCTCGTGCTCGGCGGCACGCTCGCTTCCACCTTCATCAGCTATGAATACACATATGTGCTGAGCGGGCTGCGCGGCATCTTGGGCGCGTTCAGGATCGACCGCCGCGGCCGCTCGCGCCTGAATGCCGAAGTCGGCCGGGTCATCCGCTGGGCCTATCTTGTCCAGAAGGAAGGCATCGTCAGTCTCGACGCCGAGGCCAAGAAAACGCCGGGCTGGGACGGCGGCTTCCTGCGATTCGGTGTGGAACTCCTGACGACCGAATACCCCGGCGAGAAGGTGCAGTCGATTCTCGGAAACGTGATCGAGTCGACCTACGAACGAAACATGGTCGGCGCACAGGTGTTGCGCAGCATGGCGACCGCCGCGCCGGCCTTCGGTATGGTCGGGACGCTCATCGGTCTGATCATCATGCTCGACAATATGGGCGATGATCCCAGCCAGATCGGGGCCGGACTCGCCGTCGCCCTGGTCACGACCCTCTACGGCATCATGCTGGCGCGTCTGGTCTTTGCCCCCGCTGCGGCCAAACTGCAGCAGCGTGAGGAAATCTTTCGCTTCCGCAATTACATGATCGTCGAAGGCCTTTCGATGCTCGCGGACAAGGCAAGCCCGCGGGTCATTCAGGATCACATGAACAGCTATCTCGATCCGACGATTCGCTACGATATCGACCGGCAACTCAAAGGTCGCGCGAGCGGCAAGGCCGGGTCCGCCAAGGCGAAGGCGAAGCCTGCCGGCGCCGCCGCCTGAGCGCGCCGATGCTCGGCCCGCGCAAATCCTTTTATCGTCCGCTGCGGCGCGATGAGTCCGATAGTGACCATGAGTGGTTGCTGACCTTCGCCGACGCGATGACGCTGCTGCTGGCATTCTTCGTCATGCTGGTGAGTTTTTCCAAGGTCGACATGCTGACCTTCGAGGAGGTGAAGGCCGGGATCGCCCGCGACCTGGGGCAGCGCTCGATCACGCGGCCGGCCGCACAGCTTCGCGCCGAACTGGATACTCTGGTCGATTCTCTCGGCGTCGCCGATGCCGTGCGGATCGACACCTTCGAGCGCGGTATCGTGCTGGAACTGGCCGCGAATGCCTTCTATCAGCCGGGCGCCGCGACGCTGCGTCCCGAGGCGCGGCCCATCCTTGAAAGGGTGGCGGAGACCCTGCGTGCGCCGGTCTACAGCAAATTCAAGGTCGCCGTCGAAGGGCATACCGACGACAACCCGATCGCCAACGCCCGCTTCGCATCGAACTGGGAGTTGTCCGCCGCGCGCGCCACGAATGTGGTGCGGCTGTTCGGGGGGGCTGAAATTCCCGTACATCGAATGCGCGCCGTCGCATTTGCCGAGACCCAGCCCAAGGTTCCGAACCGCGATGGTGCCGGAAACCCGCTGCCCGAAAACCAGGCGAAGAACCGCCGGATCATCATCCGCGTTCATCGCTGATCCGGGCGTGGAAGCGCGCTCTCCGATTTGACATTTCGTCGCCGAACCGTAGCGTGTGCGTCGTTTCTCTTTGAACGTTGTACGGGTTACTGAATATGGAGTTCGCGACCGAGTTCTGGGCCTCGCTGACCGCCTTCTGGGTGTTGTTCATGGACGTGCTTCGTGACACGGCCTTCGGCACGAGTTTTGGGCGTATTCTGATTGCGGTGTTCGTCTTCGCCCTGTTGCTTGTCGCGCGCGGACTGTTTGCACGTTTCTTCATCGGCTGGCTGAAGCGAGCCGCGCAGCGAACGCGTAACGAGATCGACGATAGAATGGTGGATTCGCTCGAGAAACCGCTGCGCTTTGCGCCGATCGTTTTGGGCTTTTTTATCGCGACCGAGTTGCTGCAACTGGAAGGTGTGTTTGAGCAGATCGCCCTGCGTCTGACCGAATCCCTCATCGTGTTCACCCTGTTCTGGGGGGTGATCGCGCTGGTTGAGCCCATGTCCCGGATTCTGTCGAACCTCCGCGATGTGCTGTCCGCCACGATGGTCGATTGGATCATCAAGGCTCTGAAGATCCTGCTCGGCCTTATCGGTGCCGCGGCTATTCTCGAACTCTGGGGCGTCGAAATCGGGCCGGTGATCGCCGGTCTCGGCCTGTTCGGGCTGGCCGGTGCGCTCGCCGCGCAGGACCTGTTCAAAAATCTTCTGTCCGGTGTGCTGGTGCTTGCGGAGAAACGTTTCCATCCCGGCGACTGGATCAAGGTAGACGGGGTCGTCGAGGGTACTGTCGAATCAATCGGCTTTCGTTCGACCATGGTGCGCCAGTTCGACAAGGCCGTCGTTCAGGTGCCCAACACGAAGCTGGCCGACACCGCCACGATCAATTTCTCGGAGATGACCCATCGGCGCATCTACTGGAAAATCGGGGTGCTCTACGACACGACAGCCGCGCAGTTGCGCGAAATACGCGACGGCATCGAGGCGTATATTCTCGAAGATGAGGCCTTCGCCGATCCCAAGGATGTCGCAACATTCGTGCGGATCGACAGCTTCAACGACAGCAGCATCGACATCATGGTGTATTGCTTCACCAAGACCATCATCTGGGGGGAGTGGCTCGAGGTGAAGGAGGCGCTCGCCTACCGGATCAAGGAAATCGTCGAGGGCGCGGGCACCGGGTTCGCATTCCCGAGCCGCTCGCTTTACGTCGAGGCCCTGCCCGGTGACGCCCCCGAGATTTTTGCACCGCCCTCTCGCGAAGACACCGCGGACGCAAAAACCGAAAATCAGTCCTGACGTTCTTCCGCGCGGCGCGCGGCCTCGTCCTCCAGCGCGTCGGCATCCGCGGCGTCGATCACCTGGCTGGCCATGCGATAACCGAAACCCGCGCGGGCCATTGCCGCGAGGTCGCGGTCTCGGCGCGCGGCCCGGTCGTCGCGCCGCCACGGGCCCAGGCGGCGACGCTGGGCATGGCGGCAGGCGGCCGTAAACTCGGCGTCCGGATCTGCTTCTTCGAGCGCCTCGAGCGCCGCCGAGATATCCGCGCCGCCGACCCCCTTGACCTTGAGGGACATTTCGATCTTGCGTCGCGAGGCACCGGACCGGTGCAGGCTCGCCGCCCGGTTCTCGGCATAGAGCCTGTCGTTCACCAGCTTTCGCGCGACGAAGTCCCGGACGATATCGTCGGCCCAGCCGGTGGCCTCCGCCATGTCGGTGCCATGCAGGCGCGCGGATCGTCGAACCCGCCGCATCAGCACCTCCTGCAGGTTCGCCGCGGACGTCGCGTAGCGGTCGATGTACGACAAGGCGGCCTTGCGCAGACGCTCCGGGGTCGCGGGCTTTGGCTTGCGCCGTGGTTTGCTGCCGCTGCGTGCGCCGGTCGATGGCGCGCGGTCTGCCGGTTCGGCGTTCATTGGTCCGCCGCTTGCCGTGCGCGGGGCGGGCGCATAAGTTCCGACCCATGGAGACGGGAATGACGGAAACGACGAGGGGTCGGGCAGGCTCCGGCGCCGCACCGCGCGTGCGCAGTTTCGGCCATGTGAACTGGCGGGGTGTGTGGACGCTGTATCACCGCGAGGTCAAACGCTTCGTGAAAGTATTCACCCAAACCATAGCAGCCCCCGTCGTCACCACGCTGCTGTTCTACACCATCTTCAGTGTGGCGCTCGAGAATCGCGTGGGCATGGTCGGGTCGGTGCCCTTTGTCGTGTTCCTCGCGCCGGGCCTGATCATGATGACAATTCTCCAGAATTCGTTCGCCAACACCTCGTCCTCGATCATGGTGTCGAAGGTGCAAGGCAATATCGTCGACGTGCTGATGCCGCCGATCAGCCCGCTGGAGATGATGTGCGCCTATATCGCCGGCGGCGTGACACGGGGCATGATCGTCGCAATCGTGGCCACCGCGGTGATGAGCTTTATCGTTGATCTGCCGTTCGAGAATCCCGCTGCGATTGCGTTCTTCGCGCTGGCAGCCTCGGTCATGCTGGCACTGCTCGGGATGATTGGTGGAATCTGGGCCGACAAGTTCGATCATATGGCGGCAATCACGAATTTCGTGATTGTGCCGCTCTCCTTTTTGTCGGGCACCTTCTACTCGGTCGAACGCCTGCCCGGGACATGGCAGTTCGTCGCCCAGTTCAATCCGTTTTTCTATGCCATCGACGGTTTCCGCTCCGGATTTATCGGGCAGGGGGATGCCGGGTTCTGGCTCGGCGCCGCTGTCATGCTGGGGGTTGATCTGGTCCTTTTCCTGATCGTCCACCGCATGCTCGTCACCGGCTACAAGCTCAAATCCTGAGCGCGAGATGCCTCCGCGCAACGGCATAATCCTTGGCGGCCGGCCGGTCGCGCGCCGTTTCGGCGTCGTGAATTATCGCGGGCTGGCGACAATGTATGCGCGCGAGATGCTGCGCGGGTTCAAGATCTGGGGCATTACCCTGGCCGCGCCGACGGTCCGCGCGCTGCTTTTCGCCAGCGTGTTCGGGCTCGCCATCGACCGTCCGGACGCCATGATGGGTGGGGTCCCGTTCATCGATTTCCTGTTGCCCGGGCTGGTCGCCGTCGCCGCGCTGGAGCGGTCGTTTCAGTCGAGCGCCTTTTCCATTGTGTATGACAAGAATGAGGGAATTTTTCCCGATCTGGCCATGCTCCCGCTCACCCCGGGAGAAATCGTGTTTGGCTATGCGGCGGCGTCCGTCTCGGCGAGCCTGATCGTCGGCGCTGTTGTCTGGGCCGCGTTGCTGCTGGTGGGAGGTGCGGTGCCCGTGGCGCCGCTGACCCTGCTGTTCTTTGTCGCAATCGGCGCCCTGATGATCGGGTTGTTCAGCCAGATCACCGGCCTTTGGGCGCGCAAATGGGATTACCTGGAATCGGTCCAGACGTTCATTTTCATGCCCTTCGTGTTCCTGTCGGGCGTGTTCTTCTCGATCGATGAGTTGTCGGCCGCCGCGCAGCCCTTCGCCCGCGCCAACCCGGTCTTTTATATCGTGGACGGAATCCGGTTCGCGATCACGGGCCGGGCCGATGCCAATCCCTGGGTCGGGGCAGGGGTTTGTATCGCCGTGATCGCGATCCTCTGGGTCATTGTTTATCGTTTGTTCGCGGCGGGTTACCGGATGAAGAGTTAGACGCCCTGTGCCGTTGACTTCCGCTGCGCCTTTTTCGATAGTCACCGCCTTTTTCGCGGGCGCATTCGTGCGTCGCGCATTGTGGCGAGTTTGGAGATTGAGATCATGAACGCGGTGATGCCGAATTACGGTAATCCGACCGTCTCGTTCGAGCGGGGCGAGGGCGTCTATCTGTTCGACACGGAGGGCCGTCGCTATCTCGATTTCGCGGCCGGAATCGCCGTGAATTCGCTCGGGCACAGTCACCCGGCGCTGGTGAGCGCATTGAAGGAACAGGCCGAGCGGCTCTGGCATGTCTCCAACCTGTACGCCATTCCCGACCAGGTCAGGATGGCCGAACGCCTGTGCGCGCTGTCCTTCGCCGATGGGGTGTTCTTCTGCAACTCCGGCACGGAGGCGATGGAGGGCGCGATCAAGGCGGCCCGGCGGTTCCATGCCAAGAACGGTCACCCGGAAAAATGGCGCTCCATCACACTCGAAGGTTCGTTCCACGGGCGGACCATCGCCATGCTGTCGGCGTCCAAGAACCCGAAGCATCTGGATGGCTTCGGCGATCCGGCGGACGGGTTCGATATCGTGCCGGTCCACAACATGAACGCGTTGCGCGATGCGATAACGCCCGAGACGGCGGCGATTGTCGCCGAACCGATCCAGGGCGAGGGTGGCCTGCGACCGCTCGCCGAAGATTATCTGCGCGACCTTCGTGCGGCCGCCGACGAGTTCGGGCTGCTCCTGGTGTTCGATGAGGTGCAAACCGGGTTCGGCCGGACCGGAAAGCTGTTCGCCCATGAATGGTCGGGCGTGACACCGGATGTGATGGCCTGCGCGAAGGGCATCGCGGGCGGCTTCCCGTGCGGTGCCGTGCTGGCGACGGATGCGGTTGCGTCCTCGATGACCGCCGGGTCTCACGGCAGTACCTTCGGCGGCAATCCACTGGCGATGGCGGTCGCGAATGCCAACTTGGATGTGCTGACATCCGATGAGTTCCTCGACAATGTCGTTCACGCGGGCGATGCGATTCGCGCCGGTCTGCGTGACATCGCCGGCCGGTATCCGGGAATCATTGCCGATGTACGCGGCCAGGGACTGATGATCGGCATGGTCGTCGATCCGGCATTCACGAACGGTGAACTGGGTGACGCGGCGCGCGACGAGGGGCTGCTCACGGTCGTCGCCGGTGAGAATGTGTTGCGCATGCTGCCGCCGCTGATTATCGGCGAGAGCGAGATTGCAGAGGCGCTCGATGCCATCGAAAAGGCATGCGCAGTGCTGGCAAGTGCCGACGATGCCTGAGCCGCGGGACTTTCTCGATCTGGATCAGATCGATGCCGCCATTTTGCGGGACATCATCGATGTCGGCGCCCGGATAAAGGCATCGGGCGAACGCACCCCGCTGCTCGCCGAGCGGACCCTCGCCATGGTGTTCGAGAAACCCAGCACGCGCACGCGGGTGTCGTTCGAGGTGGCCATGCAGACCCTCGGTGGCAGCGTTGTCATGCTCGAGCCGAACGGTTCGCAGCTCGGTCGCGGCGAGACCCTGGCCGATACGGCACGCATCCTGTCTCAGTATGTCGATGCCATCATGTTCCGGACATCGTCCGTCGCGAATCTCGAGGAGATGGCCGAGGCGGCGACCGTGCCCGTGATCAACGGGCTGACGGACCGGTCGCACCCCTGCCAGATCATGGCTGATATCATGACCTTCGAGGAGGAAGTCGGCCCGATCGCGGGCAAGACGGTCGCGTGGAGCGGTGACAGCAACAATGTCGCAAATTCGTGGATTCATGCTGCCGCGCGCTTCGGGTTCGAGTTCCGTGTTGCATCGCCCCCGGATTTGCGCCCGCCGCAGGATATCCTCGACTGGGCCGACGCCAATGGCGGGAACATTTCCGTCATGGAGGACCCTGTGGCTGCGGTGTCCGGCGCGGATTGCGTGGTGACGGACACCTGGGTCTCCATGGGCGACAAGGATGCCGACAAGCGACGCGCCTTGCTGGCGCCGTATCGCGTCGACGCGTCGTTGATGACAAAAGCCGCGCCCGGGGCGGTGTTCATGCACTGTCTGCCTGTCTATCGCGGTGACGAGGTGACGGCAGAGGTGGTGGATGGCCCGCAATCCGTTGTCTGGACGGAAGCCGGGAACCGGCTCCATGCGCAGAAGGGCATTCTTCTCTGGTGCCTGCTCGGGAGTGCGGCCTTTGCCTGATGCGGGTGGCAACTCGGATCGGCGGGCGCCGGGCCAGCCGGGTGATGATCTTATTCAGCCGTTCCAGCTTGATTCCGGCGATGACGGAGAAGCCAGGCTGAGCGGCCGTCTGGCCCGCCTCGGTGTGGCCGTCGATGATGTGCTGAACCGGCACGACTATCCCGAACCGGTTGCGGTACTGCTCGGCGAGGCGCTGGCCCTGAGCGCGACACTGGCCGGGGCGCTCAAGTTCGACGGTATTTTCACCCTGCAAATTCAGGGCGACGGTCCGGTGTCGCTTTTGCTGGCAGACGTACAGACCACGGATGGTGCGGAACGCTATCTGGTCCGTGGATATGCCAAGTATGACGACGAAGCCCTGGCCGCGCACGACGCCGAGGACAGCCTTCTGGGCGAGGGGTATTTCGCGCTCACCGTCGATCAGGGCAAACATACAGAGCGTTATCAGGGCATGGTCGAGATCACCGGCAGCACGTTGGCGGAATGCGCACAGCACTATTTCCGCCAGTCCCAGCAGATGGACGCTGCCATCACCCTGTCCGCCGGGCGGACGGGGCCGGGGGGCGCGTGGCGTGCCGGCGCCATCATGGTGCAACGGATCGCCGACGATCCGAATGTTCAGCTCCCATCCGACGACGGCGACGATACCTGGCGTCGGGTAATGATGCTCATGGCGACGGGTACGGAAACCGAAATGCTCGATCCCGCATTGCCCGCCGAGCGTTACTTGTTCCGTCTGTTCCATGAGGAAGGCGTACGCGTGACGGACCCGCGCCCGGTTGCCCGGGGGTGCCGCTGTTCGTCGGACCGGGTGTTCAATGTCCTGGTCCAGTTGCCGCGCGAGGATCTCCACGATCTGGCCGTTGACGGCAATCTCGAGGTGACCTGCGAGTTCTGCAGCGAGATTTACAGTTTCACGCCCGAGGCCGTCGAGGCGCGGGCCGCCGAAATAGCGGACAAACCTGCGCCCAACCCTGTCATCGAATCGCCCGAATCTTCCGCTAAGTGATCTACTGGAGATTAACTAGCGGGATAATGGGGGTGTTTCATGTACCATTTTGACAGGCGCACCGCGCTGGCCGGGCTGTCGGGCCTGCTGCTCGCCGGCTGTACGGCACCATCGCCCGCGCCGCGATACCCTGAACTGACCTTTACCCATCTGCCGCCCATTCGTCTCGATGCGGCCAGCCTGGAAATCGTGGAGGCGTTCAAATCGCCCTTCGCGGCGCCAAATGTCGAGCATCTGATGCCCGTTTCGCCGGCGGCGGCGATGCGCCGTTGGGCGCAGGATCGGCTGAAGCCCGTCGGCAAGGGCGGTCGGATTGTATTCACCATTGCCGATGCCGGTGTCACCGAAACCACCCTGGCCCCGACACCCGGTGTGCGCGGCGTTGTCACCAAAGACCAGTCCGAGCGCTACGACGCGAAGCTGATTGTGAGCATCTCGGTCGATGTGGGTGACAATCGACGCCGGGGTGAGGTCGGCGCGGAGGCCATGCGCAGCCGGACAGTGGTCGAGGGAATTTCTCTCAACGAGCGCGAGAAAATCTGGTTCGAGATGACCGAGGGTCTGGTCATGGATATGGACGGTGAACTCGAAACGGCGATCCGTTCGTTCCTGCAGCTATTTCTGGTCCCGGCGTCCTAGGCTTCGGACGTCTGGGTTTCCCGGCTTACGGAATCGGCGCCCCGGAAACGCACCAGGCCTGTAATCTGTCGAGGAAGGCTGCGCAGTATTCGAGCTCCTTTTCGGCAATCCACTCATCGGGCTGATGCGCCTGCGCGATATCGCCGGGGCCGCACAGGACCGTTGGAATTCCATGCTGCTGGAACTGGCTGGCGTCGGCCACATAGGCCGCCGTGTGGGTCGCGTTCGCACCGGTCAGATGGCGCACCAGCCGCTCGGCCGGCGAGCCCGGGTCCGCGCGCAGGGGCGGCACGGCTGCGAGCGGCGAGAGTTGGACATCGCCATCCGGATGTTCGGCCTTGATCTGCGGCCGTAAATCTTCGTCCAGAAACGCCCGCACCCGGGCCTCGATCGCGTCCGCGTCGGTTTCGGGCAAGGGGCGAAATTCCCAGGACACAACGCAGCGCTCGGCGATGATATTCAGCGCTTCGCCGCCTTCGATCTGCCCGATATTGAAGGTGGTCCAGGGCGGGGTGAATCCGCTTTCAGGCATCGCGGCGGCCTCGGCCTCCGCGGTGAGGCCGGACAGGAAGGCGATGAACTCACTGGCAAATCCGATGGCGTTGGCACCGAGATGCGGCGCGCTGGAATGGGCCGCAACACCCGTGAAGACCGTCTCGAAGCCGCGGATGCCCTTGTGGGCCGTGACGATCTGCATATTCGTTGGTTCGCCGACAATCGTGAGCGCCGGCATCGGCACGGCGTCACCGAGGCGCGCGATCATCCGCCCCACGCCACGGCACCCGACCTCTTCATCATAGGACAGGGCAATGTGAATCGGCGTTTGCAGGTCGGCTGTCGCCAGTGCCGGCGCCTTGTCCAGCACGGCGGCGATGAAGCCCTTCATGTCCGCCGACCCACGCGCATACTGGCGAGCTTCGCCGTCGACGGTGCGCGCGGTTAGTTCGAAGGGATCGCTGGTCCAGTCCTGGCCGGTCACCGGCACCACGTCTGTGTGGCCCGACAACACGACCCCGCCTTCACGCGCCGGCCCGATCGTGGCCAGCAAGTTCGATTTGGATCCGTCATCGCTTTCGATACGTTGGGACGCCACGCCGTGGCGCGCCAGATAGTCCTCGATGAAGGAGATCAGCTCGAGATTGGACCTGTGTGAAGTCGTGTCGAAGCCGACCAGCTGGGCCAGAATTTCAATGGCGCGGTTCGACTCCCCCGGCATGATCAGCTTCTCCAGAATGCGGGCGTCAGGATGACCAGCACCGTAAACAGTTCGAGGCGTCCGAGCAGCATGCCCACCGAAAGCATCCATTTCGCCGCATCGGGCAAATCCGCGAAGGTGCCTTCCGGGCCGATGACCGGGCCCAGTCCGGGGCCGACATTGGAAATCGCCGTGGCCGCGCCCGAAAGGCTTGTCAGGAAATCCAGTCCGAGCGTACTGAGCCCAAGGGCCAGAAGAATGAAGACGAGGATGTAGAAGAACACGAACCCGAGGACCGACAGCGCGATTTCTTCGGTGATCGGGTTCCGGTTGTAGTGGGGAATGAACACGCCGTGAGGTTGCAGCAGGCGTTTGACCTGCATCGTCGCGATCGCATAGAGCACCTGGAAGCGGAATATCTTGATGCCGCATGTGGTCGAGCCGGCGCAGCCGCCGATGAACATGATCACGAAGAATATGATCAACGTAAAGCTGCCCCAATTGTCGAAGGCGGCGGTGGCATAACCGGTGCCTGTGACGATCGAAACGCCGTTGAAGGTCGCCGTCCGGAGGGCAGCGCCCAGCGGCATCTCATGCGTGAAGAACAGGCTCAGGCTGATGATCGACATGATCGCCACGACAATGGCCAGAAACCAGCGGACCTGGGAATCGTGCAACAGCCCCATGGGGCGGCCGCGCGCGGCCTGCAGGTAGAGGACGAAGGGCAGCGAGCCGACGATCATGAAGACGATCGCGATGATTTCGATGCCGGTGTGATCGAAGATGCCGATGCTGTTGTCGGAGGTCGAGAATCCGCCGGTTGCGATGGTCGTCATCGCATGGGCGATGGCATCGAAACCGGGCATACCGGCCAGCCAATAGCCGAGCGCACAGACCAGCGTCAGCCCCAGATAGATCGACCCGATGGCCGTCGATGTCTGCGCCGCGCGGGGCAGGACCTTCTCCGACGTGTCCGAGCTTTCGAGGCGGAATATCTGCATGCCGCCGACCTGCAGCATCGGCAGGACGGCGATCGCCATGACGATGATTCCGATCCCGCCGAGCCATTGCAGAAGGGCGCGCCAGAGCAATATGCCCGGTGGGGCGGCGTCGAGCCCGATGATCACCGTCGAGCCGGTCGTCGTGATTCCCGACATCGCCTCGAAGAACGCATCGGCGAAGCTCAGATTCAGGCCGGCGAACACGAACGGCAGGGCCGCGAACACGGTCAGCCCGAGCCAGCTTGCGGTGGTCAGGACAAAGGCTTCCCGGATGCCGACCTTCATATCGCCGCCGCGCATCGTCAGGATCAGCGACACGCCGATAAACAATGTCAGGCCCGCGGATGCGAGGAAGACCTGCCAGTCATCGTTGCCACTGGCGGCATCGACCAGCGCCGGCAGGAACATGGCGATCGATAACGTGGTGAGCAGGATGCCCAGAATGAAGAGAATGGGTCGGAAATCTAGCAATTGGATCTCTCGTGGCCCGGTGAGTGCCCGTGGTTCGAAACTGTCGACGGGCTGGTGTGCGGCGGATGATTGGTGAAAACCGGTGGTCTGTCCAGCGCCGGAATCAGATCAGGATGAAGCGCCCGGCGAGATATTTCCGATGAACGACAGAAATTCGCGCCGGGTATCGGAGGATTCGCGGAACGCGCCGAGCATCCGGCTGGTCACCATGACCACGCCGGGCTTGTGGACGCCGCGGGTCGTCATGCACTGATGTTCCGCTTCGATCACGACCGCGACGCCTTTCGGGCACAGCACATCATTGATGCAGTTGGCGATCTGGGCGGTCAGTTTTTCCTGAATTTGCAGGCGTTTGGCGTAAGCCTCCGCGACACGCGCGAGCTTGCTGATGCCGACCACCCGCTTTTCCGGCAGATAGCCGATATGAATCTTGCCGAGGATCGGTGCCAGATGGTGCTCGCAGTAGGATTCGAGCCGGATGTCGCGCAACACGACCATCTCGTCATAGCCCTCCACTTCCTCGAATGTTCGTTCCAGATATTCGAGCGGGTCCTCGCGATAGCCGGCGAAGAATTCCTCAAACGCGCGCGCCACCCGCGCCGGTGTGTCGACCAATCCTTCGCGCGCGGGGTCATCGCCCGCCCAGCGCAAAAGCGTGCGGACGGCATCTTCGGCCTGGGCGCGATCCGGCGCTGGCGTTGTGTTTCCCGGCTTGTCGTCTGGCATGGTTTGTTCCGATTTATCCGGCCGCGTTGGCCGCCAAAGGCAGCAGGCGCGGCGATCAGTTCGGGCGCACGACCTGGTGCGGGCTGTCGAGCGAGAATGCGGGGATATTGATCTCGAGCAGGTCACCATCATCGGTCTGCATCTGGTAGGAGCCGACCATGATGCCTGACGGTGTGGCGAGAGGGGTGCCGCTGGTGTACTCGAATGTCTCGCCCGGCTCGAGCACCGGTTGTTCGCCGACGACCCCGGACCCGCGCACTTCCTGGACCAGCCCGTTGGCGTCAGTGATGTGCCAGTAACGCGACCGCAGTTGCACGGTTTCGGGGCCGCAATTCTCGATCCGGACCTGGTAGGCCCACACGAAATGGTCCTCGTCGGGCTCGGACTGGTCCTCGAGAAAAATGGGGGTCACCGTGACCGAGATGTCCTTGGTCGTCTGGTTGTACATCTGATCGTAGATATCTTCGTACATCGCTTGTGCCTGAATCCGGTGTTGCGACGCACATTCGTGCGTTTCAACGGAAATTTCGGGGCGATTTGGCTACATGACGACACAAAAGTCCACCCTGTCGGCCCGTAACATTGTTGCCGTGCGAATCCCGGTCGCGGTTGCGCGGCCCCGGATCGTTGACTATAGAGTCGGGCGCCCAATGCGGGTGTAGTTCAATGGTAGAACGGCAGCTTCCCAAGCTGCATACGAGGGTTCGATTCCCTTCACCCGCTCCATTTGGCCTTTTGTGTTCGATCGCCGGGTCATCGTCGTGAGCGCAAATCGCAACGCGTAGCGGGACCGCGCGATGGATACCCAGACAATTGCCATTGCGGGCGGCGGAATCGGCGGCTTGTCCGCCGCGCTGGGGCTGTCCAACAAGGGCTTCGACGTCGTCGTCCTCGAAAAGGCGTCGGCGTTTGGCGAGATCGGGGCGGGAATCCAGCTCGGGCCCAACGCGTTCCACGCCCTCGATTATTTCGGTGTCGGCGCCGCCGCGCGGGAAAAGGCCGTTTTTATCGAAATGCTGCGCCTGATGGACGCGGTCAGCGGTGAAGAGATCATCCACATACCCCTCGATGAGCCCTTCCGGGAGCGGTTCGGGAACCCCTACGCGGTGATTCACCGGGCCGATCTCCACGGGGTGCTGCTGGACGCCTGCCGGGCGAGCGGGAATATCGAGCTTCGGGTCAATTGCGAAGTCGAGGGGTATACTCAGGACGCCGCAGGCGTGTCGGTCGGGCTGGCCGGCGGAGAGCGGCTTACGACCGACGTTTTGATCGGTGCGGACGGGCTTTGGTCGAGTTTACGCGGACATGTGGTCGGCGACGGGGCGCCGCGCGTGTCGGGGCATTCCACCTACCGTTCGGTCATCCCGTTTGAGCAAATGCCCGAAAAACTGCGCTGGAACGCCGCCACGCTGTGGGCCGGCCCGAAGTGTCACATTGTCCATTACCCGCTGTCGGACTGGAAATATTTCAATCTCGTCGTGACGTTTCACAATAATGCGCCGGAACCTGTCGCGGGCAAGCCGGTCACGAAGGACGAAGTCCGTCAGGGCTTCGCCCATATTCATGAGGATGCGCGCCAGATCATCGAGATCGGCAATGACTGGCGGGTCTGGGTGTTGTGTGACCGTGACCCCGTCGAAAACTGGGTGGATGGCCGGGTTGCCCTGCTGGGCGATGCGGCCCATCCGATGATGCAGTATTACGCGCAGGGGGCGTGCATGGCGATGGAAGATGCGGTCTGCCTGTCGCATACGCTCGACACCCACCGGGCGGACCTTCACGCCGGTCTGACCGCCTACCAGGACCAGCGCCTTGTCCGCACCGCACGGGTCCAGATCGGATCGCGCGTGGTCGGCGATTTGATCAATCATGCCGAGGGCATGCATGCCCGGGTCCGCAATGAGATCATGCGCGCGATGAGTGTGGATGATTATTACGACCGGCTGGCCTGGCTCTACGGCAGCACCGGGCTGACCGACGCCACTTCCTGATTCTCAGGTCGCGATCCCGTCGATACCCGTGTCATACTTGGTTCACGCAAAACCAAGGAAAATGGAGATCACGATGAAGACAATCGAGATATCCCTCGAGGATATGCAATGCCGTGTTTCCCGGTTTCGCGAGTTGAAGCCGCTGCGGGCGGCAGAAAGCCTCGATATTCCGCAGGAAGCCAAGGATGTGATTTACGCGCGCGAGCTGCTGTCGGTGATCGGTCTGGGCGGTACGGAAGACACGCCGGTCAACCAGGGCGCGCCGATCCAGGGGTCCGGCGGTATCACCATGACGCACGCCGTGTGCCCGCCGGGCACCGGTCCGGAACTGCACAACCATCAGCAGACCTATGAGACATTTACCGTGTTGCGGGGCCGTTTCGAGGTGACCTGGAACGATGACGGGGGCCAGCGGATCGAGCTCGAAGAATTCGACACAATCTCGGTGCCACCGGGGGTGTGCCGGGCGTTTCGCAACATCGGCGACGATGAGGGTGTCCTGCAGGTGGTGATCAGCGGCGGTGTCCACGACATGACGGATATCGCGTTCACACCCGCGATAGCAGAGAAGCTCTCCGGTTTCGGCGACAACATCGTCGAGCAGTTCGAGGAACGCGGCCTGCGGTTCACCGCCGGGACGGACGCGGCCTGACGGCGACGTTACTTATCAGGCGATCGACAGAAGGGCGGCCGCGGGGCCGCCCTTTTTATTTCCCCCGTGGATTGAGGAGGATCAATGCCGCGCGCGGCCTTTGGGCCGACGGTGTGAGGACACCATGAAGGGAAATTGACATGAGCTATCAATCCATTTGCGTTGGTCTCTTGCGCAGCGATGCCCGGAACGAGGCGACGCTGGATGCCGCGATCCGGCTGGCCGCGGCACGGGATGCACATCTGACAGGCATGCTTTTGATTCCTCCGTTGAACATCCCGGTCTATGCGGCAATCCCGCTGCCGGATGACGTCATGACCAGTTACTACGAGGACGCGGACAAGGAAGCCGAAGGGTTGCGCGAGGTGTTTGAAACGCGGACCCGGGCGGCCGGCCTGGCATCGATCGAATGGCGCGGAGGAGCGCAGAACATCGTACAAAGCCTCCAGGATGTCGCACCGGTGACCGACCTGTTTGTCCTCACCCAACATGGCGGCGGCGACTATGGATGGCTGATCGGCGAGGCGAGCCTGGCGCTCGGCGCGCCGATCATGGCGATTCCGGAGGCCGGCAACTTCGAGAAAATCGGCACGTCGGTTCTGCTTGCCTGGACGCCGCGTCGTGAAAGCGCCCGTGCGGTACGCGACGCGATGCCGTTGCTTCAGGGGGCCGACCGCGTGGTCGTCTTCCGCGTGAATGCCGAGGATGACGGCCGTGACGTCGAGCTTGGCACCCATCTGGCGCGTCACGGGGTGAAGGCCGAGATCAAGCATGTGGCGGCCAAGGAAGTCTCTGTCGGCGACGCCGTCCTGAATGCGGTAACGGATGAAGGATGCGACCTCGTGGTGATGGGGGCCTATGGCCATTCGCGTGTGCGTGAACTGGCGTTCGGCGGCGTGACCCGGAATGTCCTCGAGCATATGACTGTCCCCACCCTGTTGTCTCATTAGCGGCGCGGCGGCGATGCTGCGGCCATGACCCGGCAACTCAAACGGGTGCTGACGCTGCCGCTCCTCACGATGTACGGCGTCGGCACCACTGTGGGTGCGGGGATTTACGTGCTGACCGGCAAGGTCATCGAGGTCGCGGGTGTTTTTGCGCCGCTGAGTTTTCTGGCGGCGGCGGGCCTGGCGGGATTGAGCGCCGCGAGTTTCGCCGAACTGAGCACACGCATGCCGCGATCGGCCGGCGAGGCGCTTTATGTGCGTGAAGGTCTGAGAACGCCCCGCCTGTCGGTGGTGGTGGGACTGTTGGTTGCGGCATCGGGTGTCATCTCCTCGGCGGTGCTGACCAAGGGCTTTACGGGCTATCTCGGGCTCGTGCTTGACTGGCCGGCACCTGTGTTCACCGCGATCCTGTTGGCGACGTTGGTTCTGCTGGCGATATGGGGCATTCGCGAGGCGGTGATTGTGGCGGCCGTGATCACGGCGCTCGAAGTCGCCGGCCTCCTCCTGGTGGTCTGGGTGGCGCGTGACGGACTGGCAGAAACCGGCGTCTGGGTCGATACGATCCTGGATGATGTGCGGCGACCGCCACTGGAGTTGCTTGCCTCGGGCGCCGTACTGGCGTTCTTCGCGTTCATCGGTTTCGAAGACATGGTCAATGTTGCGGAGGAAGTGCGCGATGTCCGGCACACGATGCCGCGGGCAATCCTCCTGACCCTGCTGATCACCGCGTTCCTCTATTTCATCGTGTCGCTCGTGGCGTTGTTGAGCATGTCAGGCGTCGACCTGGCCCAGAGCGATGCGCCCCTGGCCGATATCTATGCGCATGCGACAGGCGGGTCGCCCTTGCCGATCGTTTTCGTCGGCACGCTGGCGATCGTGAACGGGGCGCTGATCCAGATCATCATGGGATCGCGCGTTCTCTATGGACTGGCCGCGCAGGGGCAACTCACTGCTGTGTTCGCCAAGATCCATCCCACGCGTCAGACGCCTGCCGTCGCGACGCTCTTTGTCGGTTGCATGGTCGCACTGTTGGCCCTGTTCCTGCCGCTGGAAGCCATGGCGAGGCTGACATCTGTCGTGGTGTTGAGTGTCTTCACCCTGGTGAATTTTTCATTGGTTGCACTCAAGCGGCGCGGGATGTCCGCGGACCAACCTTCCTTCCGTGTGCCGATCTGGGTGCCTTGGAGCGGTGGTTGCGCGAGCGCCGGACTGGTCGTCTATCAGCTCGTGGCGTTTGTGCCCGGCGGCTAGGTCCTTCGGCGGAAATCCACCACGGTTGTCGCGCCTGACGTATCGCGCGGCCCCGCACTGTCCGGCACGGCCAAACATTCGACCGGTAGTCGGAACACGCGCCCGCCGGGGTCGGACCAACGCGTGTGGAGCCACCGGCTGGTCGGCGGCAACAGCGCCCGGACCCGATTGCATCGCGCGGCCTCGGCGATGTGCATCAGGCCGCCAAGCAAGTCCATCGCCAGATGCCGTTCGCGGGTGCGATCTATGATGACGATGTGATGTGCCCGCAAGACATTGTCGCACCCGGCTTCAGGAGACATGTCATAGGCCGCAAGTCCGCGAATATGGGTGTTGCGGGCGGCAAGCAGGATCCCGGGGGGCTGTTGATCGGAAGAATCCGTCTCGACGCGCGGTCCGGCGAAGTGACGCCACGCTTCGAGAGAGAGCCGAGGATCGGCCTCGCGCGCGAGGGGAAAGACCATGTCGATCCGGTCCGTCGTAAGTCCAAACAGATCCGTACGCTCGGCAGACAAGAATACCTCTGGGTTAAATTTCGTCGAGAATCATGAGAACATTTCCCAGAAAAGGTTCATTGAGGTGGCTCAATTGGATGCGTTCTATATTGAAAAAAGCTAATGTAATGACGATATCCGGGGTGCCAGCCGGCTCCCAAGAAAGAAAGCGTTATGCCTGACTCGCCAAAACAAGCGCAGAAGCGGCCACATCACAAATGTGAAACCTGCGATGTGCGCCACAAGGCCATGTGCGCCGCCGTTGATTATGAGAATACCGATCAGCTGCAGGCGATTGTCAGCCATCGCGACTATTCACCGGGGCAGGTCATTTTCGAGGAAGGCGACCCCGCCGACTATGTGTTCAATATCTCCGGCGGCGAAGTGCGCCTCTACAAGCTGCTGCCGGACGGTCGCCGTCAGGTCACGGGCTTCCTGACCCCCGGCGATTTTCTCGGACTGATAACGGCAAGTTCATACGCCTATGGCGCCGAGGCGATCGGTGCGGTCGAGTTGTGCTGCATGAAACTCAGCGGTCTCGAGCGTTTGCTTTCGGATATCCCGCCGGTTCGCGAACGGCTCCTCGATATGAGTCGTGACGAGCTGGTTGCCGCGCAGGAACAGATGCTTCTGCTGGGTCGCAAGACCGCACGTGAGAAAATTCTTTCCTTCCTGCTCTACCGGCATCGGCATCTGGACCGTACGGGCAGGGATGCGAGTATCGATCTGCCGATGTCGCGGACCGATATTGCGGATTATCTCGGCCTCACGATCGAGACCGTCAGCCGAACGTTCACGGCCTTGCGCGATGAGGGGCTGATCGAGCTGCCCAACCCGCATCACGTCATTTTCCCGGATCTCGATGCCGTCCGGGAAGCCGCCGAGGCCGCCTAGGCGCCGCACCCGGATGGGCCGGAAGGCTCCGCAGTTTCCGAACCGGTTTTGACGTGCGTCAAGCTGCGAACGGTACATTGCGCCTAGGCTGTGGGTCGACCCTTGGAAAACTACCGAAGGATTTCGATCGATGACCCTGCGCCGTATTCGCCTTGAGCTTGGACGCGACAGTGATTTCCCCGATGGCAGTGTGGAGCGCGGCTACGAGTTCGCGGCCCCGCTGACCGATGATGGACATCTGGATCGCGATGAGTGGCATGACGTGCGCGACAAATGCACGGTCCGCCGCTTCTGGCACAACGAGCCTGACGAAATCGGTCATCTGATCCATCGCGGCCGCGGCTGGGCGTTTCATTATGATGATGAACCGGCGGACGAGGATGAGCCCCTGTTCAAGCTCGATCGGCATAGCCTCGTGCAGGGTGAATATGTCTCGATCACGGAACATGACGGCGTGTTGCGCACATTCCGGGTGGTTCAGGTGCGCTGAAAGCGAAATGCCTGACGACGTGCCACCTCGGTCGCAATTCGCGCGAATGTGAGGGCGACATGGCTGCGCGATGTGAGTTGCATTCTGCATCGGCCGGTCCCGCCGGTCTGGCCGGAACGCGGACGAACCGTTGATCACATCTCGATTGTCTTGCGCCGCTTGTTCTCCAGTCGGATCGAGTAGTAGTTCCCGGCGAAGATGATCAGCGCGCCGATTAACACCGGCAACTGAGCGGTTTCGCTGTAGAGCAGCAGTCCGACCACCACGATAAGCGGCAGCCGCATGAAGTCCATGGGGACCACGATGGTCTGGTCCGCGATCGAAAGCGCTTTGGCCGTACAATAGTGGGCGGACAGGCCGACAACGCCGACCACGAACAGCCAGAACAGTTGCAGCCAGTCAGGGGTTACCCAGACAAACACCGACAGTGCGATGCCCATCGGCAACTGAATCACGGACATATAGAGCAGGATCGTGACCGGCGCGTCGGTGCGGGTCATGTATTTGGTGATCGTCAGGGTCATGGCGAACCCCACGGCGGCGCCCAGGACGGCCAGCGCGCCGTTATCGATAGCCACGACTCCGGGCCGCAGGATGATCAGGATGCCGATGAATCCAAAGGCCACAGCGACGATACGGCCCCGGTTCAGCCGTTCGCCCAGAAACAGAACGGCGAGGATCGTGGCCCAGATCGGGGCGGTAAACTCGATCGCGAAGACTTCGGCCAGCGGCAACAGCCCAATTCCGGTGATCCAGCCAAGCTGGGCGGCGAAGTGAACGAAATTGCGGCCGAACTGAAGTTTCAGATTGCCGGTCCGCCAGATTGCACGCCCCATGATCAGTGCAAAAGGCAGCAAGATCACGAGCGCACCGACGCTCCGGAACAACATGATTTCGAAACTGTGGATTTCGCCCGACAGTTCGCGCACCGCGATCGCCATCAAGGTGAACGACAGCAGCGTGCCCGTCATCCAGGCGACCGCTTGAAGAAGCGGCACCTGGGGTTTCGCCTGGGGTGGCAGCTGGGTTCTCATGTCTGAAAGGTCCGGCTTGCCGTCGCGCTGTGCGACCGGCGCGAGCTAACCTAACCGGTCGACCGAAAGTTCGTCGGCGACCTTGGCAAGGTTCTCGAGCAGCGGGTCGGGCAGGGGGATGCCGTTGGCCGTGCGATCCGCATAGGCCGCATGGGTGCCTTCACCCGGCAGTCGGACGCGTTCCACACCGGGCAGTGTCGGTGAGCCATGCATCTCCGCGATCACGGTGTCGACCTGCTTCTTGAAGTCGCCGACATCCATGAAGGCCGAGATGTTGACCGCCAGGTAGAATTGTCCGGTGTTGGTCGGCGACGCGGCGTCCGCATTCATGTCGACGACGTTCTTGCCGAAATGGGCACCGTTGAGGGTCCCCGCCAGGATGCCGAAGATCAGCGCCAGCCCGTAACCCTTGGGGCCGCCGATCGGCAGCAGATAGCCGGTATCCGCCTTGCTGGCGTCGGTCAACGGACTGCCGTCATGGCCGACCATCCAGCCCTCGGGCATCTCGATGCCCCGCTGAGCATAGACCTTGACCTTGCCGTAGGACGTCACGGTTGTGGCCATGTCGAGGACGATCGAATCTTCCTTGTCGGCCGGGACGGACACGGCGATCGGGTTGGTCGAGAGCAGCGACTCCGTGCCGCCCCAGGGCGGCAGATGGTTGGCGCTGCCGACCGCCACATAAAGGCCGATCATGTCATGTTCCAGCGCCATATTGGAGTAGACCCCGGCCGCACCGGCATGGTTCGAGCTGTGCAGGCCGGTCCAGGCGACACCGGCTGTTTTGGCCTTCTCGATCGCCACTTCGGCGGCCCTGTGGACGACGAGATGGCCCATGCCATTGTCACCGTCTATCAGCGCCATTGCGGTGCGTTCTTTCTCGATCCTGATGTCCGGTGTCGGGTTGAAGCCACCCGACTTGAGGCGCCCGATATATCCGGGCAGCCGGAAAATGCCGTGAGAGTCCTTGCCCAGCATATCGCCTTCGGCCATCAGGCGGGCCACGGTCGCGGCGTCGGCATCGGGCATGCCGGTCGCGGCGAAACACCGCGTCATGAAGGCTTCTATCTGCGCGCGGCTGTATCGCTGCATGGTGTTTGCGTCTGCCGGCATGCTCTCTCTCCCCAAAAACAAGAATTTGTTGGGCGCACAATAGCCAGAAAACACGCACCCCGGCGAGGGGGCAGGTGAATATACTTCTCTGCGAAAGTTAACGAACAGCCTTGCGCATGCCGGTGGGGCGCTCAACAGCTTCCACACGCGCGGTGGCTGGCTTTTGGCCGGTCGGTCTGGCCCGGGGTTTGCTGGCGCTAGGCCGCCGCGTCCACGTCGGTTCTCAGGCGTTCGGACGGGAGAATGATGGTCACCGACGTCCCGGCGCCCGGTGCGCTTTCGATCGTGAGGTGCCCGCCGTGGAGTTCAACGAACTTGTTGCAGATATGCAGCCCCATCCCGGTCCCCTCGAACTTGCGGTTGAGCCCGCCATCGACCTGCGCGAACGGCTTTTTCGCGATTTCGATTTCTTCCGAGGACATGCCCAGGCCCGTGTCCAGGACGGTGATCTGTAACGCGCCATCGGCCGCCAGCTGCGCCGAAATCGTCACATTACCGCCGGCCGGCGTGAACTTGATGGCGTTGTCGACGAGATTGTGCAGGACCTGGCGAATGGCGCGCTGGTTGGCGCGGAGCGACGGCAGATCGGAATGGGGATCAAACTGAACGCGAACGGTTTTGCGTGTTGCCTCGTCCTCCAGCATCGCCAGGCATTGTATGACCGTGGCAGCGATATCGATTTGCTCATCCGGCAGCTGGAGCTCCCCGGACTCGATTTTGGTGAGATCGAGAATGCCTTCGATGATGGTCAGGAGCTGATTGCCGGATTCGTTGATGTGTTGGGCATACTCCGTGTACTGGGGATCGCCGATGGGGCCGGCGATGTTGTTTCTGATTGCGTCCGAAAAACCGATGACCGCGTTCAGGGGCGTGCGCAGTTCGTGGCTCATATTGGTGAGGAAGTCCGACTTCATCCGGTTGGCACTTTCCGCCTCGACTTTGGCCGCCGCGAGTTTCCGGTTTCGCTTCTGCGCGATCTTGATCAGCCGGTTCTGCCGCGTCACCAGTATCTTCATGCCGTAGAGCAGGGAGCCGATCAGGGCCAGGGCGGCCAGCAGCACCGCGATGATCGCCGCGAACTGTTCGAGGATGGAAGATGTATTCGACGCCCCGCCCGACGTGCCGAGAAAGTCCGGAAGCGGGACACGAACGCTCTGGATACCGCGAACATCGCCGACCTTCCAGTCGATGCGCGGGCTTTCGGGGTAGCTGTTATGACACGCAACGCAGCTTGCCTTCATTCGAACGGCCTGGGCGTAACGCAATTCGGCCTGGCCGTCGTGATCCACCACCTGTACGAAATCTTCGGCCTGGCCGCCTTCCACGGCGGTGAGCGCAGCGGATTCGAAATTGTCTTGCGCGCCGCCCTCGGTGCGCCAGGGGAATGGATAGCTGCTCAGGAGGCGAAAATCACCGCCCGATGATGTGCGGCTGACGCTCTCACCGAGTTCGATCGTCAGTGTTGCCGGCAGCGGTATGGCGCCATCGAGATCGTGATACTCATGCGTGACCTTGGTGCCCGCCGCGCGGGCGCGCGGGACGACCACTGATGAGTAGTAGTTGCGGATCGAACTGATCGCGCGCGAATAGGAAATGGCCGCCTCGAGCGCGGTTGCCCGCCGTGTGCCGTCGACAATCGAGACAACCTGGTACGCCACGATCGCCGCCGTGAGTAGGGCGAGAACACTGACCGTGATCACCGGTCGGTATGTCGCGGCGTAGAATAGATTTTTCTTCAACATGGTTCATACGGACCGCCCGGGTATCACCGGCTCGGCATGCCTTTATTTTTCACTCACACAATGCGGCGAGATTTGTATGCGCCGATCCGTTAACAGGGGCCTAAGCTGGGCGGCCAAGCTGCGCATTTGCGGAGCAGTTTCTTTTGGTTAAATGTTCGGATGGCTATTCGCGCATCACCATGTGCGCGCGACGACGGGAGTGGGGATGGACGATCTTCGAAACGCGGCGGCAATCGCAGACCTGGCGCGCGATTTGCGCGAGAACAAATTGTCGGCAACGGCACTCGCCGACGCGGCGATCGCCTCTCATGACGCGGGCGACGCGACATTCTCGGCCTACAAGAGTTGGGAGCCGATGCGGTTTCGCGCCGAGGCCGATGTTGCCGATCGGGCCTTGGCGGTCGGGATCGATCTCGGGCCGTTGCAGGGGATTCCGATTTCGGTGAAGGATTTGTACGGTGTTCGCGGCTATCCGACCTTCGCCGGATCGCCGCGCGAACTTCCGGTCGATTGGCGTCACGAAGGCCCGGTCGTCCGGGCGCTTCGCGGCCAGCTCGCGGCGTTCTCAGGCAAAACGCATACCGTCCAGTTCGCCTTCGGCGCGCTGGGAACGAATCCCCATTGGGGCACGCCGCGCAACCCGTGGGATGCCAAAGATCACCGCGCGCCCGGCGGCTCCAGCGCGGGGGCGGGGGTAAGTCTCTGGGAAGGCTCGGCGCTGCTGGCGCTCGGCACCGACACGGCGGGTTCGGTGCGCATGCCCGCCAGCATGACCGGCACGGTCGGGATCAAGACCACCCAGGGCCGCTGGTCGACCGAAGGGATCACACCCTTGAGCCACACGCTCGATACACCGGGCGTGCTGGCGCGTTCGGTCGCTGATGGGGCGCTCGCATTCTCGGTAATCGACCCCGCGGCGAGCGGTGATCGGGAGCGGTTTCTGGCCGATATCGATACCGCGGTCGCGGGTGATTTCCGCATCGGCGTGTGCGAGACGTTTTTTGACGCGTGTGACCCCGGTGTTGCCGAGGGCGTTCACGAGGCGCTGGCGGAACTCGAAGCGGCGGGTGCGCGGATATCCAGGGTCGATATTCCCGACCTCGACGAAGTCGATGCAATTTTCCGGACGGGCGGATTGTCGTCGTTCGAATTTGCGAGTTTCATTCAGGACGTATTGCCGGACTTCCTTGCGGATATCGATCCGATGGTGGGCTCGCGCTTCGACAAGATGGCGTCACTGACCGCGGCCGAATACCAGGGGCGGTTGCGGCGAATGGCGGCGCTTTCAAAGGCCGCGCACGCTGCGATCGCCGATGTACATGCGGTGGTCGGGCCGACGGTCCCGATCACGCCACCGAAGATCGCCGATGTGCAGGACCCCAAGGCCTATATGAAAGCCAACCTGATGGCGGCGCGGAACACGACAGTGGCGAACCTGTTGGCGATGAGCGCCGTCACGATCCCCGTGGCGCTGGACGCGGCGGGGATGCCGGTCGGGCTTCAGATCAACTGCGCCGGGGGCGATGATGCACGCGCCGTGGCCGTCGCGCGGGCCTTCGAGAAGGTATTGGGGACTGCGCGGGAACGTCTCGGTATGCCGCCGCTGCTGTCCTAGTTCCGGCGCTATGCGCCGGCGCGTTCTGCTGCACGGTCGGCGACGGCGATGATCCGCTCCATCGTGCGCAGCACCGGTCGCTCGATCAGCTTGCCGTCGACCACGACGAGGCCGGTGTTCGCTTCGGCGAATGCCGTGACGATTCTTCGGGCATGGGCAATCTCGTCGTCGCCGGGTGAGAATATCTCGTTGATGATCGGGATCTGGTTGGGATGGATGGCGCCCTTGCCGGTGAAACCCAGATGCGCGCTGGCCCGGGCTTCCGTGCGCAGTCCGTCGAAGTCTTTCAGATCGAGCCACGGCACGTCGATCGCATCGACCCCGGCCGCCGCAGCCGCATGGACCACCCGCGAACGCGCATAGAGCAACGGCTCCCACGCATATTCACAGCGCAGATCCGCGGCGAGATCGACCCCGCCGAACAGCAGCGAGTCTATCCGGTGGCTGGCATGGGCGATGTCGTAGGCCGCCTCCAGCCCGTGGTTGGTCTCGATGATGATCTGCAGCCGGACCGGGAGGCCCAGTTCGTCGAGCTTGTCCGACACGCCCCGAACCTCTTCGGCGGTGTTGACCTTGGGCAGCATCAGGGCCGGCGGCGGCGATGGGGCTTCGTATATGGCCGCCAGGTCGGCGCGCCCGTAGTCACTGCCGAGTTCATTGACGCGCACGATCCGTTCGACGCCGTCGTCGGCCTGTGGCTCGGCAAATATCCCGAGCATGTTTTCGCGTGCATCGTCCTTGTCGTGGGGGGCGACGCCGTCCTCGAGCTCGACGCAGACGATGTCCGCTCCCGACCCAAGAGCCTTGGTGAACATCGACGGGTCGGTGCCGGGGGAGAAGATGAAACTGCGGCGCGGCTGAATGGGGGCTGGCATGGGTGATCCCGACGCGGTTGTGGTTCGTAGATACTCAAACACGCAAACGTCATGCGCATGTTTCGAGACACTCTTTCATTCGCTATGATCCGCGGAAAGCACGATTTGGCCGGGAAAAACCGGAACAAGTTTTTTGCGGTTGAGCGTCGCGATCAGACTAGCGGCATGTGATAAACCCGCACGCAGAAAAACAACAGGGAAGAAACGGCCCGAAATGTCAGCCGCCAAACCGACTGTCGCCATCCTGGTGACCATGGACACCAAGGCGCCGGAGGCGCTGTTCGTCGCATCATGCCTGGCCAATGCCGGCACCACGCCCTGGATCGTCGACCTCTCCCTGATGCCCCACGACAGTACCGGCGCCGACATGACCGGTGGTGACGTTGCCGAAGCAGGCGGACATAGCTGGGACGGCCTGGCGAAGATGGACCGGCGCGCGGCATCGGACGCCATGCTAGACGGCGCCATCAAGGTCGTGCGCGGCCGCTTCGATGCCGGCGAACTCGATGGCGCGATCGGCCTGGGCGGCGCCAACGGCACGACCATGGCCTGCGCGATCATGCGCGCGCTGCCTTATCTGGTGCCCAAGGCGATGGTGAGCGCGGTCGCCGCGACGGCTGCCGTGCAATGGTATGTGGCCGAGGCCGATATCGCCATGCACGCTTCGATCGGCGATGTGGCGCTCAACCGGATCACCAAGGCCGCGATGGAGAACGCCGCCGTTGGCGTGGCGGCTGCCGCGTGCCACCGGGCCAACAAGGCCGCCGAGACCGAAGATCATCCGCCGCTGGTGGCGATTTCATCCTTCGGGGGTACGGCGGGTTGTGTGGATCGCGCGCAGGCGCTGCTCGAAGCGGAGGGTTTCGAGGTCATTCTGTTTCACGCTTCGGGCATCGGCGGCCGGGCGCTCGAACGGCTGGCGCGCGAGGGCGAGCTGGCCGGTGTTCTCGACATTACCACCCACGAGCTCACGGATTTCGTGACCAACGGCGTGTATGACGCGGGCGGGGAACGCCTGACCGGTGCGGGTGCGATGGGGCTGCCCCAGGTCGTCGTGCCGGGCGCGATCGACCATTCGAACTTCTGGGCCGGGCAGGCACCCGAGCGCTATCGCGAGCGGGAATTTTTCCAGTACAACGCGCAGAATCTTCTGATGCGGACAAATGGCGATGAGATGGCCGAACTCGGCCGCGCCTTTGCCGAGCGACTGAACGCCGCCAACGGACCGGTTCGGGTGCTGATCCCGCTCGAGGGCTATAGCGAGCACACCAAGCGCAAGACATATGATTTGGCGGAGAACGAGTTGGGGTCGTGGAAACAACCCGAGACCGACCGGAAGTTCAGCCAGACCCTGAATGAGAATCTGACCACCGGCACGGTCGAAGAACTCCCGTGCCACATCAACGATGCCGCCTTCGCAGATGCCTGCGTGGCGGCATTTCTCGAAATCATCGGGTCCGCACCGGGCGGAACCCGCACATCCGGAGCAGCGTCATGAGCCTTTCCATTGAGGTCGAACATTTTGAAACCGACGTCCTGATCGTCGGTGGTGGTGCGGCGGCGACGATGGCCGCCTTCGAATGCGCCACGGCCGGCGTCAAGACGATCCAGGTCACCAAGGGCCGCGCGACCAGCGGCACGACGACGGTGGCGCGCGGCGGTTTTGCCGCGGCGATGGGCAAGGATGACAGCCCTGCCCAGCATCTGGACGACATCCTGAAATATGGTGGCGAGTTGATCGACCCGGAGATGGCACGGGCCTGGTGCGAGGATATCGTCCAGATCGTCAAGGATCTCGAGGAATGGGGCGCCGAGTTCATTCGCGGTGAGGATGGCGAACTCGACCTGAAGATGTTCCCCAACCATTCCCACCCGCGGGCCTGCCATCACTATGACACCACGGGCAATATGGTGACCAAGGTCCTGTCGAAGCGCCTGCGCGGCGACGACCGGATCGAGAAACACTCCCTGACCGCGATCGTCGATCTGGTGAAGCATGACGGCCGCGTCGTCGGCGCCTGGGGCGTCGACTACCGCAATGCCAAGCTGGTGACCTACACCGCCCAGCAGGTGATTCTCGCGACCGGCGGCGGCAGCGGCCTGTTCTATGTAAACGACAACCCGCCGCAGGTGACCGGTGACGGCTATGTCATGGGCTTTCGCGCGGGTGCGGATTTGCTGGGCATCGAGATGATCGATTTTCAGGCCATGTGCTGCTCGCCCGAGGAGCTGTTCGGTTTCGCACCTCATCCCACCGGCTTTATTAACGCCGGCGCGGTGTTCCGCAACGAAGAGGGCGAGGAGTTCCTCAAGCGCTACTTCCCGGACACGGCCGAGAAGTCGTCGCGCTCGGAAGTGATCCTGGCGATGGCCAAGGAAATTCATGCGGGCCGCGCGGGTTCGACGGGTGGTATCTACATGGATGCGACGGCGATTCCGATCGAGACCATCCAGAAGCAGATCCCGCATGTCTACAAGACCTGCCTGCACCGTGGCATCGACATCACCAAGACCCCGCTCGAAGTCGCGCCGGGCAGCCATACATGGCTCGGCGGGCTGGATGTGGACACTTATGGCCAGAGTTCGATTCCGGGCCTGTTTGCCGCGGGCGAGACAGCCGGCGGCATCCACGGCGGCAACCGGATCGGCGGCTCGGCCCTGGCCGCGTCGCTGGCGTTCGGCCGTCGCGCCGGCCGCAAGGCGGCCGAGCTCATCGGTTCCGAGCCGGTTTCGGTCCCGGCCCTCGGCGATAATGCGATTCCAGAGACGGAGCGCGAGTGGCTGAGCGGTCTCCTGGAGCGGGCTGATGGCCCGTATCAGGGTGATGTGCGGATGCATTGCCGGATGCTGGCCCATGACAAGCTGGGCCCGATCCGCGACGAGGCCACGCTGCGCGAGGCGCTCACCGAGTATGAGCGCATCGAGAATGAGGATTTGCGGAATCTGCGCCTGTCGGAAGAGGCACGCGATACGGGCAAGGGCCGGGGCGAGGAAATCGAGAGTGCGCTTTCGATCCGCAACCTGGCGCTGCTCGGCCGGATTCTCGCGACGGCGGCGCTGGAGCGCGAGGAAAGCCGCGGCGCGCACTACCGTCTCGATTATCCCGACACCAATGATGCCGACTGGCGCAAGGTGACGCGCCTGCACCGTACAGATGCGGGCGGAATCGAGTTCTCGACCGATCCGGTGAAAAATGAAACGGCGGCAGCTGAATAGGGTCCAATCTGCGCTTCGGCGGTCCTGGGCGAGGCACAAGTTCTGTGATGCTTGCGGCGCTGACCGCTGGCGGGAAATGTGCGAATTTGTCCGTGGATCGAATTGCGTGGCGCGATCCAATACATCCCTTTGATTGCGCCGCATAAACGGATATGGTCTGAGCTGAATATGCCTGTCAGGGTGGCGCGATGCAGATGATGCGGGATGGCCTCCGGTGGACTGGCTAGACTAAAACTGAAGCCTTAAAAAAAGTTCTAGGAGAAGAGAATGCGATACGGAACGGCGAATTTCGGCATTACCGGAGTCGATTGGCAGGAAAAGGTCAACTGGGACCGCCTGCGCAACTATCGCCTCGAGCGCGCCCGCGACATGATGAAGAAGGCTGGCCTCGGCGCCATGCTTTGCATGTATGACGAGAACGTTCGCTACATCACGGGAACGCTGACGCCGGGCTGGAACCGCCTGAAGCCGGGTCTGCGCTATGCGCTGCTGTGTGGCGATGCCGCACCGGTCCTGTTCGAGCAGGGTGATATCGGCATGCAGGTCGAGCGCCACGCGCCGTGGATCCCGCCCGAGAACATCCGTTACTCCTACGCCTGGATCAAGGGCGCAGCGGGCGGTGCCTCGACGCAGCAGGTGACCAAGTTCACCAACGCGATCAAGGAAGAGATGGCGCGTTTCGGTGTGGCCGGCGAGAAGCTGGGCGTTGATTTCGTCGACATCAACATGATGAACCACTTTGCCGAAGAGGGCATTGAGTGGGCGGACGGTATGTCCCCGATGATGGACGCCCGTGCGGTCAAGAGCAAAGACGAGCAGGAATGTGCCCGTATCGTTGGCGCGATCGGCGATGCGGCCCACTGGGAGTGCATGAAGTTTCTGAAGCCGGGTATCACCGAGAACCAGGTGACCGCGCACATCATGAAGTTCCTGTACGACATTCCGGGCATGGAAGATGTCGAGGACGTCATCGTTTCCTCGGGTCCGAACACCTGGCCGAACTGGCGTAACTTCGGTGACCGCATCATCCAGCCAGGCGACATCGTCTTCATGGATTTGGCGGCACTGACGTGGAATGGCTACAAGTCCTGCTACTACCGCACCTATTGTGTTGGCCGCGAGCCGACGCAGGAGATGAAGGATGTGTATGCCGAGGCGCTCGATTGGCTGCAGTCCTCGATGGAAGCGGTGAAGGTCGGTGCCTCGACCCGCGACATCGCCCTGAAATGGCCGTCCGCCAAGGAGGCCTGGGGTTACGAGGAAGAAGATCAGGCGGCCGCGAACCTGTGGGGCCACGGCCTGGGTCTTGCCCAGTACGATCCGCCCGTCATCTCGCGCATCTGGTCCCTCGATCATCCGATCGAGATCCAGGAAGGCATGGTCTTCGCGCTCGAGACGCAGCACGGCGTTCCGTTCAAGTTCGGCTGCCGCATCGAGGAGATGCAGATTGTCCACGCGGACGAGACCGAGGTCATCACCAACTTCCCGGTGAACCAGATCACGGTCGTCGACCCGATGCCGCACTAAATACGCGGTGTTGAGCTTCGGAACGGAGCTTAAAATTTGAATTGGTTCGGCCGGGCGGCACGATCGCCCGGCCGAATTGATAACTGGACATGGTATTGTACGTCTCCAGTTCCATACATAAGGGATGAAGGAATATGGCGAAGTTCGTTGTGTCGTTGACCGACAAGGCGGCGACGGATGCGGCGCGGTTCGGCCCGAAGGCGGCCAATCAGGCGGCACTCGGCCATGCCGGATTGCCGACCCCGGGCGGCTTCGTGCTCGGCGCGGATGCCTATTTCCATCAGCTGGAATCCCTCGGTCTGGTGGAAGCCGCCGAACAGGCGGTGAACTTGCCGTTCATGGAATCGCGCGGGCCGATCGCCGATGTCCGTATCGGGCTGTTTTCCGAGCCCATCGCGCCGGACATCGAAGCCGAAATCCTCGACGCCTACCGCGCACTGACGGCGGAGACAGGCATGCGGCTCGCCGTACGGTCGTCCTCGCTGATGGAGGACACCGAGGGGTCGTCCTTCGCGGGGCAGTTCCAGACATTTCTCGGCATTGAGGGCGAGGAAGACTTTCTGACGGCCGTGCGCGCCTGTTGGGGCGCGCTCTGGTCGCCCCAGGCCATGCGCTACATGCAGGACAAGGAGATCAGCGCAATCGACACCGCGATGTCGGTGCTGGTCCAGCCGCTGATCGAGGCCGAAGCATCCGGTGGCGGCCTGAGCCAGACCGCCGACGGCGGCATGTCCGTCAGCGCCACGTGGGGGCTCGGCGAAGCGCTGGCCCAGGGTGAAGTGGTGCCTGACCGATACGACCTGACGGCCGAAGGCAAGCTGATCGAGGCAATTGGCGGCCAGGAATTCGAACACAGCGCCTATTGCCACGCGCATCAGGCACCGCCCCAGAATCCGATGGCGGCCGTGGCGGCGACTCAAGCGCAGGGACACGAGCACGATCACGACCATGCGCATAATCATGGTCACAACCATGACCACGACCACGACCATGACCATGATCACAGCCACGACCATGATCACGCACCGCAAAAGGACGCCGCGCCGCGCCGCCAGTGCCTGACCACGGACGAAGTTCACGAGCTCGCCCGCTATATGAAGGTGGCCGAGGAGATGATGGGCCTCTCGGTCGAGGTCGAGTGGGCCAAGGACGATGACGGGATCAAGATGCTTCAGGCGCGCCCGCTGCATGTCGAGGAGCCGATTGTACTGGACGAAGTCTGGCGCGGCCGACCGGGTCTGCGCGGTCATCCGGGCGGCATGGGCTGGGGCTCGGGCCGGGCCTGCGTGATCAACTGCGAATGCGAGATTTCACGCCTGAACCATGGCGATGTGCTGGTGACCAATGTCGCCGGACCGGCGCTGGTCGGTGTGCTCCCGCGGGTGTCGGCGATCGTCGCGGAACTGGGCGGCAGCACGTCCCATCTGGCGTCTTTGGGGCGCGAGCGCGGTATCCCGATGGTGCTCGGTGTGGCCGGTGCGACCCAGCAGATTCCCGATGGCTCGACCGTCGGGGTCGATGGGGTTGCCGGGATCGTGCGCTGGCTGAAGCCGGAGCTGAACGAGAAGAAGCCGATGCCGATGATGCATCCGGGTGAGATGCGGTCCCCTGGGTGAGCTCTATTTGAGCCCCCTCAGTGATCCATGATGATTTTCATCCGGCCCTTGGCTTCGCTGGTCAGCATGTCGAGTGCGCCGGAGAGATTCTCCAGCGGTTCGCGATCACTGATCATCGGATCCAGCTTGACCACACCGCGCTTCACCAGGTCCATTGAAGCCACAAAATCCTGACCCTTCGACGCGCGCGCGTTGAGGATCTGAATTTCCTTGAAATAGAACTGGTAGAACGGCAGTTCGGCCTTCGTCTCTGTGTAGATGCCAAAGGGCATGATCGCGCCGCCGGTTCGCACCAGGTCGAACGCCTGGCCGAGTGTCAGTACCTTGCCAACGGATTCGATCACCAGATCGGCGCCGTCGCCCTTGCAGATATCAAGGATCTTGTCCTTGATGTCGTCGCCGGGAGCCAGGGTGTAATCCGCACCGAGGGACTTGGCGAGATCGAGCTTCCACTGGGAGCGTGTGATGCCGATCACGGTGGCGCCGCGCGCCTTGGCCAGCTGCACATGAAGCTGGCCGGTCACGCCGAGACCGATCACGACCACGACATCGCCGGGGAAGATGTCCGCCATGCGATGGCCGTGCATGCAGGTGGTCAGCACCTGGATCAGCGGGACTTCATGGTCGGCGATTTCGTCGGGAACCACATAACAGTTGGCCGGGGGCACCGCCACGAGGTCGGCGAAACCACCATTGATGTCGCGCCCGATCAGGCCGCCGCGGGTGCAGATATGCTGCTGGTTGTGCAGACAGGCGTGGCAAGTGCCGCAATGATAGACCGGGTCGACCAGCACGCGCTGGCCGGCCTTGGCGTCAGTCGCGTCGTTCAGAAGCTCACCGACCATCTCATGCCCCATGACGATCGGCTTGGGTGCCGGAATGCCGCCAGTGAGAATTTTAAGGTCGGTCCCGCAAATGCCGGAACTGGTCACGCGCACCAGGGCCTCACCCTGATCCGTCGTGGGTTCGGGAATATCCCGTTGCTCGACCACGTTGGGTTCTGTGAGCACCATTGCGCGCATGGCTGTATCTCCCTGGGTATCTGCCGGCACCTGCGGCCGGGTTACTTGATCGGGTCCAGTTTTACCTGCCTATTTGAAGACGTCCGGATTGGCGGGCCACTTTGGCTGTCCGCCATTCAGGATCGTCAGGATATCGCCCGCAACGGTGGTCTGCAGGTCATCCAGCGCATCCTCGGAATAGAAGGAGGTGTGCGGATTGATGACCACATCGTCACGGCTCAGGATCGGGTCATCCTTGGCCGGCGGTTCCTGCGGCAGCACATCGAGGCCGGCGCCGGCAATCTCACCGGCGTCGAGCGCCGCGACGAGGGCCGCGGTGTCGATCAGGCCGCCGCGCGCCGTGTTCACGATAAAGGCGGAGTTCTTCATCTTCGCGAAGGCGTCGGTGGAGAACATGTTCTCGGTCGCGGGTGTCAACGGCGCGTGGACCGATACATAGTCCGAGCGTTCGAGCAGCGCGTCGAATTCGACCAGCTCCACACCTTTTTCCTTGGCGACCTCGGGTTTCACATAGGGGTCGGAAGCGATGACGTTGATCCCGAAGGCCTGGGCCTTCACGGCCACCAGCTGGGCGATATTGCCGAGGCCGACGAGGCCCAAGGTCTTGCCGCGGAAGCGCATGATCGGCACGACGGCCGGCATTTCCCAGCGACCCTGCTTGACCAGCTTGTCGGCGAGCGCGGTCTTGCGGGCGGCGGTCAGCAGCAACGCCATCGTGTGATCCGACACTTCGTCGAGGCAATATTGCGGCGCGTAGACGACCGGAATTCCCGCCGCCGTAGCGGCGTCGAGGTCGATATTGTCGAGGCCGATACCGAACCGGCCGATCGCGCCGCAACCGTCGAGCGTTTCGATGACCTTCGCGGTGATCTGGGCGTAGGTGACGAACAGCGCCTTGGCGCCCTTGGCCGCCTCGATGATGGCGTCCTCGGACGTATCGGCGGCCATACTGATGGTCGGATTGAAGCTTGCGAGTACCGTTTCGACGGGTTCCAGCGACGGGAACGGTGAATCGGCGACGGCGAAGATCGAGCTATCAGCCACGGGACCTCTCCTTTGGGATTTTCGTTGTTGAACAGTTTCTTGCCGGACTCGTATCAGTCGATCCGGGGCTTGTCCAGTTGGCCCCGCGCACGGGTTTTGTGCCGTCAGCGTGCGGCATCCGGCGGTATCGAGTAGGTGCCCGTGGCGTGTGCAATGGGGGCGTCGTCACCTTCGGAGTACAGCGTCACCTCGATCACGGCGAGCCGGCGCCCGAGTTTGATGACATTGCAGTGCGCCAGAAGGTCGACGGGTGCCGGGCGGCGCAGGAAGTTGATGTTCAGGTTGGTGGTCACGGCGAGCGTAATCTCGCCAATCGCGCCCATCAGCGCGGCGTACATGCCGAAATCCGTGAGCGCCATCATGACCGGGCCGCTGACCGTGCCGCCGGGGCGGGTAAAGTCCGTGCTAAACGGCGCCCGCACCCGTGCGCTGCCGTCGCCGATCTCCTCGGCGCGAAACCCGTAGTTGGCGGCGATCGGCAACTCGCGCTCTGTCAGGGCGTTGAACGCCTCGGGGGTGATTTTTGACATGGAACCTCGTGATTTCGCGCACCCGGTGGGCAAGATTGAGTGTTCAAACGCCTCGCCCAAGCCGAATACACATTATCAAACCCCGGCTCCTCGTGGAGCAGGATTGGACTGACCTGAAACTTCGCCTCCACACGCCATGGAGGACTATATCTATGATGCCCTGTCCCAGGCATGCCCGCGACGTGGCACGGTTTATTGACTCACGCGTCTGACAGGCGGGCGGGCGAGATCAGAACACCGAACTCCTTGCACCAGATGACGATGCTTTTGTAGGGCGACAGGTCGACACCTGCCGGTACCGGATATAACTGGCTGCCGCGAAAGTTCCGCAAACGGCCGAGATCGATTTTCTCGGCGTCGAGGAAATCCTGGCGCAAACGGATGTCGGCGTGATTCACCAGGTAGACGTGGAAGCGCGGGCCCGGGCCCACTTCGAAGTTTTCGTGAAGAAAGACAACGGCTTGCCCGGCGGGTTCACGATAAACGGACACGTCGCCCGATCCGTAGTGAACCGGGTCCATCTTGTTGGCATGTATGAATGTTCCGGAAGCCAGTTTCGTGCGTTCGATATTGGGCGTGAGCGTTTCGATCGCCACGTCGTTCAGGAACCAGAATGGATAAATGAAGATTCCCGCGCCGAAACCTGCTGCGCCGCCGGCTATCAGCCCGACGACCAAGATGATGATGAGACGTTTCATGAGGTTGCCTCGTATGTTTGAAGTATGGATCAGAGGCTGCTGTCGACGGTTAAAATCAAGGCTTCCCCCTTGCCGTCGGTGCTTCGGGATGCCGGGGCAGTCTGTCTGGTGGATGTCCGTGTGGTGTCCTGCGTCAATTTCATCTCCATGATCCGATGTGGAGCTGAAACGATATCGGCAGCGTTCCTGTGGATATAATGCTTTGTCGCTATGAATTCGATGTGTGTATCGCGATGCCGTGTCAGGTCGGCGAGAATGAACCCCACGGAATATGTGTATGCTAACTTTGATCTCTGTTTTGGTTATGGTGACGCCGCATGGAACTTCACCAGATTCGGTATTTTCTCGCAGTCGCGGAGTGTCTAAATTTCACGCGCGCCGCAGAGCACTGCCATGTTGCGCAACCATCCTTGTCGCGTGCGATTAAAAAGCTCGAAGAGGAACTAGGGGGCGATCTGTTCCGACGGGAACGCAACCGCAGCCATATGACCGAATTGGGCCGGTCCATGCTGCCTATCCTGCAGCAGTGTTTCCACAGTGCTCAGGCTGCCAAGGAACTCGCCGACAAATACGGGACCACAGAAAGTGCGCCGGTCCGAATCGGCGTGTCTCAGACGGTCAGCCCCGATTTGCTGGTCCCCATTTTCCTGGAACTTGAGCGTGCATGCCCGGGTCTGGAGCTCAGGTTTCAGCGCGGCTCCGGAGACGAAATTCTCGAAGAGTTGCGCTCCGGAAATATCGAGGTCGCCGTCACCGCGAGCACGAATCTCGACTGGGATCGGCTTGACGGATGGGTCTTGTTTGAAGAGGGATTTTCGCTGATCGTTTCGCAAGATCACGAACTCGCGCGCCAACCTGATCTGACACTTGCAGAGCTGTCCTCGGAAGCATTCCTGGCTCGCCCCTATTGTGAAAACTCGGACCAGTTGGCGGCAGTCCTGCGATCTCTCGGAATCTCAGTTCGTCATCAGCACAGCCTGTCCAATGATGAAGATTCTCTGGCGCTCATCGAAAGTGGTTTGGGTGTCGGTATCCTGCCGAAAAGTGCGGTCAGGTCCTCGACCGTTTCGACGTGTGATGTCTCGGATCTTGATATTAGCCGGACGGTGAATGTCCATGCAGTCGCGGGCCGGCAGCGAAGCACGGCAGCCTCGGGCTTGATTCAGTTGCTGCGGGCTGCTGACTGGCCAAGGATCAACGAGAAACGCGCGAGCTAGACCCGACGAATACGCCTGTGCATCTGAACCAGGCTAGCTCAGTCGATTGCCGACAAGATGTCCGGAATCTGGACTGGGTCGAAGCGTTGGCGGTAGTCGGGATTTACATAGGATTGCCGTATCACCGAGCCCTGATCGACGATGAATATCGCCGGCAGGGGAAGGAACGATGACTTGTTGTTCTGGAATATCGATAAATCGATGCCGCGCGGCTCCAGGAGAGTTCTGATTTCCTCGGAGACCGGCATCGTAAGGCCCAACTCCAAACTGTAGCCGTTGTCGATATCACTCAGAATATCGTAGCTCAGATGGAGCCGTTGTTTCAGTTCCCGGTTCCAGGTCGCGGTTTCCGGCGTGATCGACACAATTGAGCTGCCCTGTTTCTCAACAGCTGCGTTGATGTCGCCAAGAGCGGCCAGTTCCAACCAGCAGAACGGACACCAGTGTCCGCGATTGAAGCTGATCACGAGCGGACCTTTATCAAGCAAATCCCTGGATGACACGAGGCGGCCTTCCAGGTTGGGCATAAGAAACGAGGGCAAGGTGTCGCCGACTTTCGGGGCCATTGAGCCGGTTCCGAGCCGCTGCAGTTTTTCGATCAGGGACTGATAGGCGGCCCCGACATCGGGAACACGCTTGTCGAGGGCCGCATGGTAATCAGCCAGCTGCTCGCCAAGCGAATCATGGTCGGCGCGCGCCTTTTCGAAGGCCGGGTTTGGCTTCAGGGGCTTGCTCATGATGACAGCGCCTTTCAGAAACTTGCGCCAGTGTAGCTGCAAACGGCCATAGCAATTGGCTTTGGAATGCATTGTTCATCGGTATTGGAGAACCATCAACAAGGATCGCTACGTTTTCATCAACACGGCTTCTCGTGTGAACCCGATTTGGAGAATGAAAACATGGTTGATCACAACAGAATCACTGGCCCTATTAAAGCAACTCCGTTGGCTGCGTCCGGTTCCCGGCGCAGCGCCTTCAGAAAAATTGGCCTCGGCATTGCGCTGCCGATGTTTCTGCTTGGAGCCGGCGTTGCGGCCCCGAGCCTCGGCATGTCTGCGTATGCTGCGGGTACCGATGTCAAAGGTTATCTGTACACCAGCCTGAATGGAGAGGGTGTCAATCAGGTTGTTTCGTTTGAACGGCTTGTCGACGGCAACCTCGGAACTCAGAAAGCATACTCCACCAACTCGGCAGGGGGCGCGAACGTTAACGCTGGCGGAGACGCTGCGGGCGATTTCGATGCGCAGGGTGCTTTGCAGATCATCGGAGATCACCTGTTGGTGGTGAACGCCGGCGGTAACACGATCTCGGTTTTTGACGTCGACAAGTCCGATGGAGGATTGGCGCTATCGGACAATGTGAGTTCAGGTGGCGTCCGGCCCGTGAGCATTGCTTACGTGAAAAAAGCGGGCTCGAAAGACCAGTACTGGGTTGTCGTTGGCAATCAGTGGAACAACCCGAATGTGCAGAAAGGCGGGCCCGGCGAAGGTCCAATCGAGATGTATCCGAACGCGGCGTTCCACGCAGACGGCGGAGGTCATGAGCAACGGCTCGCTGAGCGGAATATATTCCTGTTCTCGTTCGATTCGAACACGGGCGCACTGACCCCCGAAAAGTCTCTGGATTCCTTCGTGGGCACCCATGGCGGTCCGACGACAGTCGCCTTCAACAATGATGGCACCAAGCTCGGGGTATCGACATGGGGTATTGCCCATTTCGGGACCAAGAATCCGACCGCCCAGAAGCCGAGCCGGGTTTATGTCTATGATTTCGACAAGGGTGCCGGAAGCGTCAGCAACGCCCGGTATTTCGAGGAACAGGGTATTGCGGGAAGCATTGGGTTCAGTTGGGACAAGACCTCCTCGACCCTTTTCGTTTCCAACTTCAATCTGACCCTCGAGAAGCGCGACAACAGCCTGACGGTCCTTCGCGACGACGGCCGATCGGTCACGAAGGTAGCGAAATTCGGGACCGGCATCGGTGACGACATCGATGAGGCATGTTGGACAACACTCAGTCCCGACGGCACGAAACTCTATCTGTCCAGTTTCGGGGGTAATTTGATCAGTGAATTCGACGTTGCACCGGGCGGCAAGGTGAGCAAGGTCGGGTCGGGTGCCGATACGACATTCGCCCGACGCAAACCCGGGACTCCCGCAGGCGATACAAAGGACATGTACATCACCGACGACGGCAAATTCATGTATGTGCTTGGCGCCTTTCAGACTTTCACAGTTTCCAGGTTCGATCTGGAATCGCCCGGGTCGCTCAAGTTTGCGCGGGAAGCCCGTGTGGGCACCGCAACCCGGTCTGGTGCTGGAGCATATAACTTTCTGGGACTGACCGGTTTTGACAAATAGGTTCGGATCCTTCCGGATTTCTGCCGTTGTAACGCCGCGCGAAATTGTCTTCGCGCGGCGATTCCCATTTGGCAGCGGCTTTTGGGCCGATAGGCGTCATGCTAAGTTTGGCAGGCTCCGAAGAGAGCAGCCACAAGAACAAATATCGGGAGTGAAGCAGCATGTTGAACGTCGCCGTCGTCGGGCTGGGCTGGTGGGGCAGCCATGTCGCCAACGCCCTGCAGGGAAACCGCAAGCTGCGCGTCGTGCGCGGCGTCGAACTCAACCCCACGGCCGCAACCCGCAAGCTCGCCAGGAATTGCGGGTTCGAGTTGACGACCGACTATGCCGAGGCGTTCAAGGACCCCAGGGTCGAGGGCGTCATCCTGACCACCCCGCACACCACCCATGAGGCGCTGCTGATGCAGGCGGCCCGGGCAAACAAGCAGATATTCTGCGAAAAACCCCTGTCGCTGACCTCTGCCAGTGCGAAGAAGATGGTCAAGGCCTGCCGCGACCGGGGGATTGTCCTCGGGCTCGGCCATGAGCGCCGCTATGAGCCGGCCTGGATGAAAATGGCCGAGATGGTCCGCAACAAGGAACTCGGTACCATCATCGCGGTCGAGGCCAACAACTCCCACGACAAGTTTACGCCGCTGAAGGCGGACAATTGGCGCGGCAACCCGAAAGATGCGCCCGCCGCCGGCTGGACCGGCATGGGCGTGCATCTGACCGACATGATGATTTCGATGTTCGGGCCGATCCAGTGGATCAATGCCGCGTCGGATCGCCGGGTACTGAACCTGCCCTCGGGCGACGTCGTGACCACCCAGTTCCAGTTCAAGGACCGCACCTTGGGGACCATCAATGTGGTGTCGAAGACGCCGTATTACGCCCGCTTCGCCGTGTTTGGCAGCAAGGGCTGGGTCGAGATCGTGGACACCGCGCACCCGGAAGACTGGGACGACACCCACATGACGATCAGCATCGCCGGGGGCAAGCGAACCCACAAGACCTACAAGCCGCGCGACACCGTGAAGATGAACTTCGAGGCCTGGGCCGACGCCGTGGCCGGCAAAAAGAAGTATATGTTCACCGACGTCGAGCGGGTCGGAAATGTCGCGGTGCTCGAGGCATTGGCCAAATCCGCCAAAAGCGGCAAGCGCGAGCGGGTCCGCAACTAGCGACAGGTCGGCGGGGCGATTGTGGTGACGCGATGAAGTTCGGATTGTTCGGTGGTGCGTCCTCGCGCCGCGGCGGCGTGGCGCGCGACAGTACGCAGGGCTACCGGGACTTCATCGGCTATGTCGAGGAGGCCGAGGAACTCGACTTCCATTCGGTGTTCCTGGTCGAGCATCACTTCACCGGCTTCGGCCAGGTTTCCGCTTCGCTGAACCTTCTGACTTACCTCGCGGCTCGTACCACGCGGATACGCCTGGGCACCGCCGTTGTTGTCCTGCCCTGGCACAACCCGGTGCTGCTCGCCGAACAGGCGGCGACGGTCGACTTGCTGTCGGGCGGGCGGCTCGATTTCGGTGTGGGCAAGGGCTACCGGGCCAACGAATTTCATGGCTTCAACGTGCCTGCGGACGATGCCCAGGAGCTGTTTGAGGAATCTCTCGAGGTAATTCGCCGCGCCTGGACGTCGGAGGAACGCTTCACCCATATCGGCAAGCACTGGACATTCCAGGACATCGTCGTTGAACCGCCGCCGATCCAGCGGCCGCACCCGCCCATGTGGCTGGCGGCCGGAAGCCCGGGCGGCTTGAACTGGGCGGCGGACAATGATTTCAACCTGCTGCTCGACCAGATCGCGTCGTTCGACCTGATACAGCAGCGTTTCGACACCTATCGGCATGCGGTCGAGACTTCGGGGCGGAGTTTTGACCCGATGAATGTGGCCGTCGCGCGCGCCTTGCACATCACCCACAGCGAGACCGAACGGGAGCAGGCCCACCAGCAACGCGCGCGGCTGCTCAGCGGAATCTCGCGCCTGTCGCGCATCCGCGAGGGCGGCGGGCCGCAATCCACGATGCTGCAATACAACGACACGCGGTTGGCCACCGAAGAAGGTGCGTTGATCGGTCCGCCCGAGGAGATCGTCGAGCGCCTCCAGCGCATGCGCGCGGGCGGCATCGAATATGTGCTGTTGATTGATATTACCGGCTCGCGGGACTCCCTGCGCCTGTTCCGCGACGAAGTCATGCCGAAGCTGGGGTAATGCAAAACGGGCCGCGCTGGTGTGCGCGGCCCACTGCATTTCGGGGAATGTAGTTCCCGTTACCTGGATTTCACGACCTTGTTGCGCTGCTCGCCGAGGCTCTCGATGCCCATGGTCACGACATCGCCCGCCCGGAGATATTTCGGGTTCTTCTGGCCATAGGCCACGCCCTGGGGTGTGCCGGTGAAGATGATGTCGCCCGGATAGAGCGTGATCGTCTTGCTCAGGTTCGAGATGATCGTCTTGCAGTCGTAGATCATGTCCTTGGTGTTGTTGTCCTGCTTGCGGACACCATTCACCTCGAGCCACATGTGCAGGTTGTTCGGGTTCGCCACCTCGTCGGCGGTCAGCAGCCACGGGCCGATCGGCGCGAAGGTGTCGGGGCTCTTGCCCTTGATCCACTGCAGGCCACCGCGCTCGATCAGATATTCTCGCTCGGAGACCTCGTTGCCTGCGAAATAGCCCGCGACGTATTTGAGGGCGTCCTTCTTGGTCACATGCTTGGCCTTGCGGCCCATAATCAGGCAAAGCTCGACTTCCCAGTCGGTCTTCACGGAGCCCTTCGGCAGCACGATGTTGTCGCGGTGGCCGGTGGGCGGGCAGGTCTTGGTGAAGACGAAAGGCTCGGACGGGATCGCCGCATTGGCTTCCGCGGCGTGTTCCTTGTAGTTCAGCGCGATGGCGAAGACCCGGCGCTCGACGACCGGCGGGCCGAGGCGCGGGTTGCCCTTGACCAGCGGCAGGCGCTTGGGATCGCGCTTGCGGATCGCCGCGAGGCCCTTGGGCGAGAGGGTCTCGGCGTTGATGTCGTCAACGACCCTGGAAAGATCGCGAAGCTTGCCGTCGGCGTCGATGAGGCCGGGCTTTTCCTTGCCACTTGGGCCGAAGCGTACGAGTTTCATGTTGAGTCTCCCCCTGATGTTGACTGGCGCCGCGCGTGAACACGATCAGGCCATCGGATTGCTTGCGCGTGTTGTAGCGGTCCGGGGAGAGCTTGCAAACCGTTCGTTTGCGCGCGTTTACACAGTTTCGTCAGCTATTTTTGCGCGCTCTTCGCGGCGCGTTCGCGGAATCGTTTCAGATCGAGGGTCGCGCTGTCGCCGAGCCACATCGCGTAGGTCGAATGGTCCGTGAGATCGTCGCCGGTCTCGGGATGCACAAGGATCGTCAGGTTGCGGCGGTTCAGGGCGAGCCAGGGCACGATATCGCCGAACAGTTCGGGGCTGAACGCGACCTGATAACTCCAGAACGGGTGCGGCCCGACCGGCTTGTCGTGCCAGCGGCCGAGGACGACATCGTCGTAGCGCGAGTCGATTTCCGCCCGCAAAGCCTCGGCTTCCGCCTTGGTGTCGGCATCGTAGTAAACATGGGCGTGAAAGCCTTCTGGCGTCGGTGTATCTGCGTTCATGCGGTCAACATAGTCGGACCTTGCTGTGCGTCAATATTGCGAAGCCCGGCCAAACGCTTAAATTCTCGGGGCTTTTGGTTGACGGCGTGCGAGTGGGCTTGGTTTACTCGCGCACGACCGTCACGTCCGGGACTTGATCCGGACGGTATTCGATCCGCGGCAAGCAGTGCGCTGCGGAGTTGTGTGTCCCGGAAAGACGGTCATGCGGGACGCGGGCGCCAACAGGAGATGCGCCGTGACTTCCTTGGGGTCCGAGCCGGCGATCCTCGACGCGCATCCGCGCGACCGGGGGCAGGTTCTCGATCATTTCAACTGGGTGCGCGGCGAGACCGAACGCCTCGCGGAGCCGTTGTCGGCCGAAGATCAGGTCGTGCAGTCGATGCCCGATGCGAGCCCGACCAAATGGCATCGCGCCCATATCACCTGGTTCTTCGAGACCATGATCCTGCGCGACTTTGCGGCGGATTATGCGCCGCTCGATCCGCACTATCAGTTTCTCTTCAATTCCTACTACGACGCCGTTGGCGCGCGTCATCCGCGCCCGGAACGTGGCTTGCTGACCCGCCCCACGGCGGTGCAGGTGAAGGCCTACCGTGACCATGTCGACGCTGCGATGCGGGCCCTGATCACGGATGCCGATGTGGCAACCTGGGACAGAGTCGCGCCGCTCATCGCGCTGGGCCTGCATCACGAACAGCAGCATCAGGAGTTGATCCTGATGGATATACTCCATGCGTTTTCGCACAACAGCGTCGCGCCGGCCTATCAGGCCTATCGCGCCGCCCCGGCGCGCAAGACGCCGGAATTGCGCTGGTTCGATCATGACGGCGGGCTGGTCGAGATCGGCCATGACGGCGCCGAATTCGCCTTCGACAATGAGGGGCCACGCCACAGCGTCCACCTGGCGCCGTTCCGGCTGGCGTCCCGGCTGGTGACGAATGGTGAGTGGAAGGCATTCATGGCCGACAACGGTTATGGCCGCCCGGAACTCTGGCTGTCCGATGGCTGGGCCGCGGTCGGCGAAAACGGCTGGGATGCGCCGCTCTACTGGCAATTGCTCGACGGCGAGTGGTGCGCCATGTCCCTGTCGGGCCTGCAGCCGGTCAACGACCAGGCACCGGTCTGCCATGTCAGTCTCTATGAGGCGGATGCCTATGCGCGTTGGGCCGGCAAGCGCCTGCCGCGGGAAGGCGAGTGGGAGGTATTTGCCCGCGATCAGCCGGTGGCAGGGAATTTTGTCGGGTCCGGCTTGTTGCGGGCCGCGCCGGCGCCCGGCGAGATGACAGACCGGCCGGAACAGATGTTTGGTGACGCCTGGGAGTGGACCCAGAGCCCCTATGTCCCATATCCCGGTTTCAAGCCCCTGTCGGGTGCCGTCGGTGAGTACAACGGAAAATTCATGGCCAATCAGTTTGTCTTGCGCGGCGGTGCCTGCGTAACCCCGGAAGGGCACACCCGCGCCACTTACCGGAACTTCTTCTATCCCGCGATGCGCTGGGTGTTCGCCGGCGTACGCCTGGCGGACGATGCGGACGGAGCCTCACATTGAGCGGCGCGACGGCGGAAAGTCTCGGCCCGCTCCACGACTATGTGGAGTATGATCACGCGGCGGACAGTTTTCTTGATGACGTGCTCGCGGGGCTGGCGCTCCCGCAGAAGAAGCTGTCGAGCAAGTATTTCTATGACGAGCGCGGTTCACAGCTTTTCGATGCGATCTGCGAACTGCCGGAGTATTACCCGACCCGCACGGAGACGGCGCTGTTGCGCGATCACGCGGCCGAGTTCGCCGAGCTGATCGGCGCCAATGCCACTGTTGTCGAGTTCGGCAGCGGGTCGAGCACCAAGATCCGGATCTTGCTGGATGCGCTCGAAACACCAGCGGCCTACATCCCCGTCGACATCTCGCGCGATCACCTGCTGGAATCGGCGAAGTCGTTGGCGGATGCCTATCCCGACCTGCCCGTGGTGCCGATCGCGGCGGATTACACCCAGCCGTTCGATGTGCCGGAGATCGCGGGCGAGGCCGCCCGGATCGGTTTCTTTCCCGGTTCGACGATCGGCAATTTCACGCGACCGGCGGCGGTCGAGTTCCTGCGCGCCGCGGCCACCGATCTGGGCACCGATAACGGGCTTCTGATTGGTGTCGATCTGCGTAAGGACGTGGGCGTTTTGCACGCCGCCTACAATGATGCCGCCGGCGTGACAGGTGAGTTCAACCTGAACGTCCTGCGCCGGGTGAATGACGAGCTTGGCGGCAACTTCAACCTGGATGCCTTCACCCATGATGCGCGCTGGATACCGGACCAGGGCCGTATCGAGATGCATCTGGTGAGCGACTGGGACCAGGAGGTCCGGGTGGACGGCCAAAACTTCAGCTTTGCGGCCGGGGAATCGATCCACACAGAAGATTCCCACAAATACGATGTGGACGAGTTTCACGCGCTGGCGGCGAAGGCCGGCTGGCGCGCCTTCCGTCACTGGACAGACGCGCGCAACTTGTTCTCACTGCACTATCTGCGGGTGGCGTAGGGCACTAACTGACGACGATTTGGCGCCAGGAAACCCGAGCCATGAAAACCCGCGTCGCGCGCATACACGAATATGGCGACCCCGAGGTCATCAGGATCGAGACCGATGCGCTGCCCTTGCCGGGGCCGGGCGAGGTCGTGCTCAGGCAGAGTGCCGCAGCGATCCATTTCGCGGATTCATACATGCGCCAGGGGCGTTACTTCCTGAAACCACCCCTGCCGACCGTGCTTGGCATTGAAGGTGTCGGGACGATCGCGGCGGTCGGCGATGGCGTGGCGGATTACGAGACCGGCGATCGCGCTGCGTATCTGTTCAACGCGGGCGCCTATGCCGACGCGCGGATCGTCCCCGCTGCCGACCTGTATGTGCCGCCGGCCGAACTCGACGACGCGACCGTGGTTGCCGCCTTCGTGCGCACCATGACCGCCCAGTATCTGCTGCGCCGGCTCTACCGGGTGCAAGCGGGAGAAACAGTTCTTGTTCATTCCGCCGCGGGTGGTATGGGCAGCCTGCTGGCCCAATGGGCGACGCATCTGGGTGCGACGGTCATCGGCACGGTCGGCTCGCCCGATAAGTTCCGGACGGCAGAGAAAAATGGCTGCGCCCATGTGATCGATTACATGAAAGAGGATTTCGCCGACGCCGTTCTCGACATAACCGGCGGCGCGGGGGTGCCGGTCGTTTTCGATGCGGTCGGGGCTGACACCTATCACGGCAATCTGCGTGCCCTCGCCCCGCGCGGCTGGTTCGTCAATTACGGCCACGCGTCCGGCCCGCCGCCGATCGACGCGCTGGAGCTCAACCAGAAGTCCCTGATCTTCACCAAGGCGTCGATGAAGGACTACACGGCCACGCCGGAAGAGAAAGCAGCGATGATGGAAGAGGTTGTGGCGGCAATCTCCGGCGGGACGATAAAGGCGAACATTACCGGTACCTACGAACTTGCGAACATCGCCGAGGCGCACGCGGCGCTGGATTCCCGCACCACGACCGGTGCGCTGGTGGTTGTCTTCGAGCACGCCTCCAACGTGTGACCGCGGTCACTTCAAATTGTCTTGTTCGCCATTATCTTCAATAATTGAAGAGCACGGGATACGGGGACGAGCGCAACGATGATTTCCTGCATCCATCCGATCTTCCCGGCGTCGTTCAGCCTGATCGGCGCGGGCGGTCGCGGACATAAATGAGGAGTATCTTCATGATCCATTTCCCCACCGCGAATCGAAGCTGGATCGCCGCGCCTGTCTTCCTGGTGGCAAGTTTTCTCGCGTCGGCCACCCAGGCCGGCCCGAGCGCCATCGTGGAGGATATCGAGGCGGCCGGATCGAAGCTGGCGTTCATGGATTATGTCGAGCCGGGTGATGTTGTTCAGCTTGCGGCGGGTGAACGGCTGGTGCTGGGTTACTTCGCGAGTTGTACGCAGGAAACCATCGTTGGCGGCACTATCACGGTCGGCCTGCAGGGCAGTGAGATCGCCGGTGGCAATGTGCGGCGGGTGACGGTGCCCTGTGATACCGGCCAGGTCGAACTCGGCGAAGGACAGACCAACAACAGCGGGGTCGTGGCGTTTCGCAGCGGGTCGGGCAAGGCCGCCGCAAAATCCCTGCCGGCATTGACCATCCATGGCCTGAGCCCGCTGGTGCGCAGCGAGGTTGCCGGGACCTTGACCATCGAACGTGTCGATCAGGCGGGCGCGCCGATCGAGACCGTTATCCGCCGCGGTGCGAATGACCTGGCGACGCGGGACATCACCCTGGCCGCAGGGGGGCTCTATCGCGCTCGGTTGAAGGCGGGCACCGAAAGTCATGAAATTATCTTCGACATCGATGCGTTCGCGGAGGCCGGCGATCAGCCAAAGCTTTCACGTCTGATCCGTTTCTAAATTGGCGCGATTGAAAGCCCTGATTGCAGCTGCATTGGCGGCCACAGCCGCAACGGTTGCGGTATCCGGGCCGTGGTCGAGTACGCTGGACGGCCTGTCAACGGACAGCCTCGTCTGGTTGCGTCAGGCCGTGTTCGGTCCCCAGTTTGAGCGGTCTGAATCGCCGACCGTCGTGATCGCCATCGACGAGGAAACCTATCGGCGTGCGCCCTTTGACAACATTCCGAAGGTGATGTGGACCGGGGAGATCGCCCAGGTGTTCGATGCCGTCGCCGAAGCTGATGCCGCGGTTATCGGCATGGATATCATCCTGCCCACGAGCGTGGCCTCCCAGATACGCGGGTTCGATCGGGAATTCCTGCAGAGCCTGCGCCGGCTCGGTCGCGCGGGGGAGATTGTGCTCAGCAAGGTGCAGCACTCAACGCAACCGATTCTTCCCAATGTCGGCCAACGTTTTGCGGTCGGCCATGGGGCAAACATCCGGGCCGCGAATCTTTACTCCGACGCAGATGGAATCGTGCGGGGTGTGCCGGTCAGCCTCGCGCGCGCGGGTGGCGACGAGGTGCCGCAGTTCGAACCCTCTTTGGCCCTCGAACTCGCCGCACGTGCGCTCGGTGAGCGACTGATTTTCGATGATACCGGCCATGCGCACCTGGATGGTGCGCCATTGCCGACCGTGACGGGCAACAACATGCTGATCAACTTTGACGATGATCAGCGGGGCATTCCGACTTACTCCTTCGCCGACCTGCATGCCTGCGCCCAGGCGGGGGACCGTGACTTCTTCGCACGGCATTTTGCCGGAAAGGTCGTCCTGTTCGGCGCGGTCCTCGATGTCGAGGATCGAAAACTTTCATCGCTCCGGTTCGCCACGGCGCCCGACCTTGCGGCGTTCGCACCCCGCTGTACTCTTGATGAACTCCCCGGTGTGCTCGACCCGGGGATCACGCGCGACAGCGTTCCCGGCGTCTATATGCACGCGTTCGCGGTGAATAATCTGCTGCACGGAAATCTTCTGGCCCAGGCCGGACCTGGCGCGACGGGAATGATTACCCTGGCGCTGGCCACCGTCGTCGGCGTCGCCACGATCTGGTTCAGCGCGTGGCTTGCCGGCACGTTGGCGGTTCTGGTCGCTGGCCTGTGGGTGGGCGCGGCGGTGGTGCTTTTCCACAAGGGGCTGGTGGTCCCGCTTTATGACCCGCCCATCGCCGTTGCGATCGTCTTTGCGCTGATGGGGGCGTACCGGTTCACCGTTGCCGATCGCGACAAGCGGATGCTGCGCCGGATGTTCGGGCTTTATCTCGCGCCCTCGATCATCGAGCAGATGGTGGAGCGCAACGAGATGCCGGCGCTGGGCGGCGAGACGCGCGAGCTGACAGTATTCTTCTCCGACCTCGCCAGTTTCGCAACCCTGTCGGAAGGCATCAGTCCCGGAAACCTGGTCCGGATCCTGAACGAGTATCTGTCGGCGATGACCGACGTCATCGAGCGGCATGGCGGTTTCGTAGACAAGTATATCGGGGACGCCATCGTCGCCGTCTTTGGTGCCCCCCATCATGATGCCAATCATGCCGACAACGCGGTCGCCGCCGCAATGGAATGTCAGCGCCGGATCGAGGATCTCAACCGTGACATGAAGGCTGACCATGACATCGAGCTGAACCAGCGCATCGGAATCAATACGGGCCGCATTCTCGTCGGCAATATCGGGTCCGCGCGCCGTTTCAACTACACGGTGATGGGCGATGCCGTGAATTTGGCCGCGCGCCTCGAGGGTGCGAACAAGGCCTATGGTTCCAATATTCTGGTATCCGATTCTACCGTCGCGCGGTGCCGCGCGGCAGTCGAGTTTCGCACGATCGATCACGTGCGCGTTGTGGGCCGGGCGGAGCCGGTGGGTCTGTGTTCGCCGGCGGAGGGGACATCGGCCGGGACGCGTTCGGTGTATGCGCAGGCGTTGGCGGACTACGCGGCCGGTCGGTTCGAGGCGGCGGCGGCGCTGTGGGAAACGATTTCCGCTGAAGATTCGCCGGCGGCGGCGATGGCGGCGCGCGCCCGGAGGCTTGCGGCCGAGCCGCCGGAAGCCTGGGACGGCGTCTATGCGCTCGATGCGAAATAGGGTGGTTTCAACCGGTTATACTTGCAAACATGTGCGTGTCAGTGAGGGAAAGCTGATGACGACGATGTTCGGAACGAAGCTGAGGATATCTGAACCCGGGCCGGGACGCGCGTGGTTGTTCGCCTTGGCGATGGTCCTGATCCTTGGTTTGGCACTGGCGGGGTCACCAGCCGGGTTTGCACAGCAGGCGGGCGGCGCGGCGGGTGTGCGAGCGATTGCCGACGGGGAGCCGCCGTCGAGCATGCAAGGCGTGGCACTGGCGCGCTTCTTTCAGCAGCGCGGGAACGCGGCCGGCGTACTGGGCCGGATTCAGCAATCCATCGAAGATCTGCGCCAGGCCCTTGCGCTGGCCCAAAGGAATAATGGTCCTGTTGCCACGATTGCCCGTGATCTCGGCTTTGCGGAAAATCGGGCCGGTAACATAGGTGGCGCCCTCAAGGCGGCCCGGGTGCGCGTCGACTCCGAGCGTGATCTGCCGCCGGGACGTCGCATCAGCGGCATGGCACAGCTGGCGCGCGCGGAGCTGGGCATGGGCCGACTGCCACGCGCTGAAAACCTGATAGAGGATATGCGCGCCATCTATCGCCGGCTCCCCGCGCGGGTTCCGCCACCACGCCGGAGCATGGCAAACCATCAGATTCTGGATGCCGATGCCCGGGTTCTCGCGGCGCGTGGGAAGCATGAAGATGCCGAGAAAATCATCGTCGAAGCGATATCCGAACTCACGAGTGCGGCCGCCTTCCTGGGCCGCACCCCCCAGGCACGCGTCCTGCTGGATGGCCGGCTGACAAGTTTGCAGATCACGCGTACGCGGATGCTGATGACGCTCGGACGCGAAGTCGAGGCGGAAGCGCAGATGCGCGACGCAATGCGCCGCAACATTCGCGACTACGGGAAACTGACGCCGACATCGGCGAATGTCATTGACTTCCTGGGCCGCACTGTTTTTGTGCAAGGCCGATTCGACGAGGCGGTCGCTCTGGGGCGGGAATCCGAGGCTATCCTGAGACAATTGGGCGCGCGGGAGACTTCGGTGAATCTCCTGCGTGTTCGCATCGGTCTGGCGCGGGCGCTTGCCGGTCAGGGGGAGTGGGAGGCGGCTGCGGAGATCGTGCGTGACGTCGATCGGCTGACCGCTGGCAAGGAACAGTTGCGCCGGCGCAGTATCGCCGCGACGGTCGATTCCGCCCTGATCTACTACGAGGTGGGTGAGTTCGATGCCGGCTTGCGCATCGCGAACGATTTGGCGCAACGAAGCTTGCGCCGCCTGGGCGAAAAACATTTCAACGCGGCGATGGCGCGCGGGATCGTCGCGATCGGCTTGTATCACAAGGGCGAACATGAGCGAGCGCTTGCGGATTTTCGCAAAGCCCTGCCGATTCTCTTGTCGCGTTCGCGCGATGTTGAGGGCGAAGAAACCAGCGCCACGGCGCGTTCCATCCGCCTGCGCGCCGTGCTTGAAGGCTATATGGGCGTCCTCGCCCATATCTACGGCAATGTGCCATCTCCGGAAGAGCGTGCGGCTATCGCGGCGGAGGCGTTCCGGATCTCGGACGCGGCCCGGGGGAGCTCGGTCCAGCGGGCGGTCGCGCAGTCGAGCGCACGCGCGGCGGCACGCGATGCGCAGCTCGCGAAGCTGGTCCGTCAGGAGCAGGATCTGCTGCGCCAGATCGCGGCGTTGTTTGGCCTCCTCACCGCGTTGCAATCCGCGCCGGAAGGTCAGAGTGATGCGTCTGCCACGCGTGATTTGCGCGAGAATATCGATGCTCTGCGCGGGGAGCGCGCGGAGGTGCGCGAGGATCTGGAGGATCGGTTCCCCGATTATATCCGCCTGATCGATCCGCCGCCGTCTGAACTTGCAGACGTGCGCAATGCGCTCGCGGACGACGAGTCCATTTTCGTGACCTATGTAGATGACGACCGGACATATGTGTGGGCCTTCGGCAAGTCCGGCGATGTCGGGTTCAAGGTGGCGGGGATCGGCCGGGTGCGGCTCGGCGCGGCCGCGACGCAATTGCGTCGCGCGCTGGACCCGCAGGCGAGCACGCTGGCCGATATCCCGGATTTTGACACGCGCCTGGCGCATCGCATTTACCAAAGCCTGTTGGCGCCTGTGGCCGATGGATGGAATGAAACGCCCAACTTGATTGTCGTCGCAGACGGCCCGTTGGGCCAAATTCCATTCGCATTGCTGCCGACGGCGACGGCGGCGGCGGGTGCCGACAATGCACAACTCTTCGACCGGTATCGGGACGTGCCCTGGCTGGCCCGGACACATTCGGTGATGGTGATGCCGTCGGTTGCGTCACTTGTGGCGCTGCGGTCCTTGTCCGGGACGGGCCAGGCAGACCGCGCGTTCCTGGGCTTCGGGGACCCCGTTTTCAATGATGCGCAACGCTCCCAGACTCCCTTGCCCGGCGCGCAGGGCGATCTCATCAGTCGTGGCGGTCTGCAACTGCGCAATGTACCCGTGCGTCTGCGATCATTGCCGCGAACGCAGGAGGTCGATGCCGCGCAATTCTCGCAACTCCCGCGTTTGCCCGATACGGCCGATGAAATTCGCACCATGGCCAGCGCATTGGACGCTGATCCGGCGCGCGATGTGTTCATCGGTAAACAGGCGAATGAGCAATCGGTTCGCGCCGCGCCGCTCGACGCGTACCGGGTTGTGGCGTTCGCGACCCACGGCCTCGTTCCCGGTGACCTCGATGGCCTGGTCGAACCGGCGCTTGCATTGACCGCGCCGCATATCGCGGGCGATCAGAATGGTGACGGTCTGCTGCAGATGGGGGAAATATTCGAGCTTGAGATGAATGCCGACTGGGTGGTGCTGTCGGCCTGCAATACCGGCACGGCCGCCGGGGCCGGTGCGGAAGCCGTGTCAGGCCTTGGGCGCGCCTTCTTTTATGCCGGAACGCGGGCGCTCCTGGTGTCGAATTGGCCGGTCGAGACGACGTCCGCGCGGTTGCTGACCACTGACATATTCACGCGGCAGACGCAGCAGCCCGGGCTCACCCGAGCCGAGGCGCTGCGCCAGGCTCAGATTGCGCTGATCGACGGACCCGGCTTTGTCGATCCGGAGACGGGCAAGCCCGCCTTCTCCTATGCCCATCCGATTTTCTGGGCGCCCTTCAGCCTGATCGGTGAGGGCGGAGATTACAAGATTGCGGCATCCGGCAAGGTGCCGTTCACGGCGCGCCGCGCAGCGCCCGAGGAATCCCGGTCCTCGTCACCGTCACAGCCGGCCGGGCCGGTGTTCGGCAACGATGAATTCGGTGACTGATTCTCCACGCGTAAACCCGTCTCTCGCCTGGCGGGATTCGCAGCTGACTTCGAGTTAATCAGGCTCTAGTCGGCAACAACGGCGTCCACCTCGATCTCGACAAGCCATTCCGGGTTCACGAAGCGTATCACCTGCATGATGGTGTCCACCGGCTTGGCCTCGCGGCAGAACTTCGCCCGCACATCGACCACGGCCTTCCAGTCATCGATGTCGGTCAGGATCAGGCGTGTCCGCACCACATCGTGCCAGCCGGAACCCGCGCGTTCGAGCGCGTCTCCGGCGATCTCGAAGCAGCGCTCGGCCTGCCTTGCGGCGTCACCGACCCCGACGGTTTTCCCGTCGGGGCCAACCGGGGCGGTCCCGCCGATAGAGATGTATGGCCCGACCCTTACGGCACGGGCAAACCCGACGATTTCCTCCATCGGATTGCCGTTCAGTACCAGACTGCGTTCCATTTTTTGTCTCCGGGTTGATAGCCGCGCCGAGCCTGATGCTATGCGATACCGATTCTCCGACATACGAGAATCCAACGGCCTAAACGAAAAACCCCTCCCGAAGGGGAGGGGTTTCGCAACGTGTCGTCGGAAGACGATCAGGCTTTAGTCGTCGAGCAGGCTCTCGGCCAACGCCTTGAACTCGTCTTCCTTCATCAGGCGCTTGTGGATCAGTGCCCAGTCCTTGACGGCCATCAGGATTTCCATGGCCTTGGTCTCTTCGACGCGGATCTGGTTGCGCTCGAGCCACTGCTTGACCGTATCGATGCCCGAGCCCTTGCCCATGACGGTCTCCGGCTCGGCCTGGCCGACCATGCGCGGACGGAATGGCATGACTTCGGTCTGATACTCGTCACCGCAATTCAGAAGCCAGGTGGCGATGATGCCGGACTCGACCTTGAACAGGTCGTCGCCGACGACGGGTCGGTTCGACGGAACCACGACGCCGGTGACGTCACGGACCATGTCGGCCAGCCATTTCAGCTTGTCGAGCTTGATGCCGATGTCGATGTCGTAAAGCGTGCGCAACGCCATCACGGTCTCTTCCATGGGGACGTTGCCGGCGCGTTCGCCGACACCCAGGACGGTGGACTGGATGACTTCAACACCCTCGGACAGGGCCATGATCGTGTTCGCCACGCCCATGCCGTAATCCATGTGGAAATGGGCTTCCATGGGGATGTCCGGGAAGCGTTCCTTCATCGAGCGCACGAAATACTGCATCGCGTGGATCGAGGTGGCGCCCATCGTGTCGACCAGCGCGAGGCCGTCCATATGGCCTTCCTTGCCGACGCGATCGATCAGGTCGATGACCCACTTCAGGTCCGAACGGGTGAAATCGATCGGGAAGAACACGACCTCGAGGCCGTTGTCATGGGCAAATTTGGTGGATTCGATCGAAAGATCGACGGCCCGCTCCATATCCCACTGATAGCCATACTGGATCAGATGGGGGCTGGCGGGGACTTCCATGATGACGCCGCCGACGCCGGCATCCACGGCGCGCTTGACGTCGTCGACCATGCAGCGGGCGAACGCATAGACGGTCGGTCCGAAGTCGCGCTTGGCGAGCTCCTCGACGACCCTGGCATCGTCCTTGGAGACGACCGGCATGCCGGCCTCGATGCGCTGAACGCCGACTTCCGCGAGGCCTTCGGCGATCCGAATCTTGTCGTCGAAGTCAAACGCGAGTCCCGCCTGCTGCTCGCCGTCACGCAGGGTGACGTCGTGGATGCGGATGTTGTCGGGGAACTTCCAGTCCTTGGTCACTTCGGGTGCGAAGTTCCAGGGGCTGGTGAACCAGTCGTCTGTTTTCCACGGTGTATCGGTCATTTTTGTGCCTCCTCGCACGCCTGTTTCTTAGTGCCGGACGTTGGTTATCGGTGAGAAAAAACCCGGCATATGCCCCGGCCAAATTTCGCGCGGACTGTAGGTAACAGCCCCGGGCGAGTCAACGCGCAGCACCGCGTCAGGGGCGAATCGCGCGGCACAAGATTTGGTCTCGAAATTCAGGATAATTCGCGCCTGCGGGCCATTTCCGGCAATCACGCGTGGGGGCAAAGCTTCTCGGCGGGCCCTACTGACACAGACCGCGCAGCACCTGATAGGAGAGTTGCGTGGTCTCGTCACCGGCGGCGGTGAAGCGATACCAGGCCGGGAAATTATACTCGGGGTTGCCGGCTTTCTTCTTCGCGAGAAACGTCTCGTTCGGCTGCCAGTCGTCGCCGTCGATGCCGGCGACCTCGACCCGGTATGCGTCCGGACGCTCACCCCACCACTGGATGCATTGGTTGCTGCCCACGCGTATGGGCCGGCTCGGCGCGTTGTCGCTCAGGGATAGGACAATCGCGTCGCCTTGCCGTTCGGTCGGTTCTGGGCGCTGGTTGATCGTGGAGAACGGCGTGTCCGAGACCGCCGCAGACACAGTTTCGGCGTTCTCGGCTGCGAAGAAGCGACCCGCGATGACGACGATAGCCGCGACGAACGCGATGATCAGAATTTCCCGGCGTTTCTTGAGCATTATGCCGCTCCGCGGATGGGTTCGCGCACGATTTTCGGGGCGCCAAGCGAGGCTATCATGGCTTGTGTTCGCTGCCGACGGCCTGCGAAATATTTGCATACCCGTCCCGCGCCAGGAACGAGGCGAGGTCTCTTTTGATGTTCTGGATCAGGCCGGGCCCGGCGAATACGAGGCCCGTATAGACCTGCACCAGGCTCGCGCCCGCGCGGATCTTGGTATACGCGTCCGCACCGCTCTGGACGCCGCCGACACCGATCAGGGTTACCTTGCCGCCGGTCTGCCGATAGACCGTGCGCAGCATCTCGTTGGACATCTCGAACAGGGGAGCCCCTGACAGGCCGCCCCGTTGTGCCGCGTGCGGACTGCGTAGAGCCTCGGGTCGGGCGGTGGTGGTGTTGCACAGGGTGATGGCGTTGATGCCGGCGGCAACGATGATTTCGATCAGCTCTGCCAGATGCGTCGCTTCGAGATCCGGGGCGAGCTTCGCGACCATCGCCGGATGAACGCCGGTCTCCGCCCGGGCCGTGTTCAGACGCGCAAGCAGATTCTCGAGCGCGCGGGGCTCCAGGAAGACCTGGCCGTTTTCCGTGTTGGGGCAGGAGACATCGATGGTCAGGTAGTCGACGGCCGGGGCAAACAGGGTCACCAGGTCGACGAAATCCCGGGCCGGATCGGCGCTTGTGGCGTTTGCCGCCATGTTGACCCCGATGGGGCACCCCGTTTCGCCCTGTTGCCGGACGAGACGCTGCAGGACGGCATCGGCGCCGTCATTGTTGAAGCCCATACGGTTGATCGCAGCGCGGTCGGGCGTCAGGCGAAACAGTCGCGGGCGCGGATTGCCGGCCTGTGGTTGCGGGGTGACACCCCCGACCTCGACGAACCCGCCGCCGAGACGCGCGACGCCCGCGACGGCGACGGCGTTCTTGTCGAAGCCGGCAGAGACGCCGACCGGGTTCGCGAAGCGTTGACCGAAGACCGTCTGGTCGAGGACCGGGAAATCGTCGGCAGATTCGCGCGGCCCGAATCCATTGGCCAGCCCGCGCAACGCAAGACCGTGCCCGGTCTCCGTTGGGAACATCCGCAAGGCAAGGTTGCCGATCTGATGAATGGTGCCCAAAACGGCGCGGAAGCTAGCGCAGAATGTCGGCCTGGAGAAGGGGCATGACGCAAAAGACTGGGGACATGATGTGTCCGGGAGAGATGGGGCTAACTCTCGCCGCCGACTTTGCTTTCGCGGTTGAAACGCGCCTCGACCATGCGGTCGGCCGCCCTGATTTCTGCCGGCGTCAGGCGCGATAGAATGCGTTTGCGGAGTTCAAATGCATCCTCGTTGCCCTGTAGTGCAGACAGTGATGCCCAGATATACGCCGCGACCGGGTCTTCATCCGTGCCCGCACCCTTGGAGTGGGCGCGTGCCAGCCGGAGTTGGGCTGCGGCGTTCGCCTGCTCGGCGGCACGTGTCCACCATTCGTAGGCCCGTTTGAAATCGGGCGTGCTCTGGAAACCGGCATTATAGAGGTCGCCGAGCCGCAGCTGAGCTTCCGCCAGGCCCGTGCCGGCGGCTTTCTTGATCCAGCCAAGCGCGCTGTCGGGGTCATAATCGCCGGCCAACCCCAGCATCAGCGTGTTGCCGTACAGGAGCTGGGCATTGCTGTGGCCATGGCGCGCCGCTTCGTCCAGCCAGGTCGCAGCCTGCTCGGGATTGCTCCTGACGATTTCATTGGTCAGCAATATGCGGGCGCCCAGATACTGCGCATCGGCGTTGCCGTCGTCGGCAGCGATGGTCAGCCATTTGATGGCCCGCTTGCCGTCTTTCCGTACTCCTTCACCACGGTAATATTGCCGGCCGAGGAGATAGGCCGCGTCGGCGTAACCCTGTTCGGCCGACATCCTGTAGAGGATATGGGCTTCCTCGGCGTCGCGGTCGCCGCCGATCCCCTGCTCGTACATCCGGCCGAGAATGGCCTGGGCGGGCGGATAATTCGACGACGCGGATTTTTCGAGCCAGGCGCGCGCGGTCGCGGGGTTTTCGGCGATTCCCCGACCGAGAAGATACATTGTTCCCAGCAGCCACTGGGCGGCTGGGTGGCCTCGTTCGGCATCCGGTTCGACCAGCCGGCGGGCCGATTCGAAATCCTTGGCAACGTAGAGGTCGAACGCCTGACCGAAATCGGCCGCAGCCGGAACCGTCAGAAGCCCGGACAGGAGCAGGGACCCCAATGCGGTCATCATCGCCGCGGCGCGACGTGTCCAGCTTCGTGTTAACGAACGGCCCATCGGAATTATTCTCTCCCCAGCACGGTGGCATGGTACCGCGCAAACATGTCGCTGACTTTACAACATTGAAACACGGCGTGAAGGTGACTTTGGTCCGAAACCCAGTTCGATCACTGATCTAGATCATATGTTCGATGAATGCAGTGACGTGGCGCACAGCATCCTCGATATTTTCCTGCTCCGTCCGCCCGGAAGATTTGCGGGGCACAAAGGAATGGTCGCCGTCTGAAATCCAGACAATCTCGACGGGTGGTTTCAGTTCATAGACGCCCACATCCTCGCGATTGCCGAACCGGTCGCGCTCACCCTGGACGATCAGGGTGGGCTGTCGCGCGCCCCGGAGTGGCTCGAGGCGTGTCTTTTCGGGTTTCGCGGGCGGGTGGAAGGGGTAACCCATGCAAATCACGCCATCAATCGATCCGGCACCTTCCGGTGCGGCGGCAAACGTCGCTGCGGCGCGTCCGCCCATCGACTTGCCGCCGATCAAGGTGGGGACATCCCGTGGCGGCAGCCCGGCAATTGTGGTGCGCCAGGTTTCGAGCAGGACCGGCATGCGGTCCGGCCCGCGGCGTTTGCCGTCGGCGCGACGCTTGGCCATGTAGGGAAATTCGAACCGGAGGACCTGGATGTCGTTGGCGGACAGGCCCCTGGCGACGGCATCCATAAACGCCGTGTCCATCGGTGCGCCCGCGCCGTGGGCGAACAGGAACCGGGCGTGGGGATGGTCGGGACCGTCGATCAGCATCGCGCGATCAACATCGGCATGTGCGCTAGTCGTGCGGTGTGATCTGGACGACGGAGCTCTTGTTGATCAGGTGAACGATGCCGGTTTCGTCGACGAACGGGAAAAACGGTTCCGGCGCATTCAGCAGATCCTGAATGCGGGAGGTTGCCTCGACAAAAACCTGCCCGCGCATGCCCGAGCCGCCCTGCAGTATCAGGTCGGCGCGGACGCGCACCTTGGGAATCTTTGGAAAGCGAACAGCCATCAATTCTATCCGTTGAACAGCCCGGGCCCATTGCCCGCAAGCCTTTGCTAGTATGGGTCGATAAATGTTTAGGAGTGGTGAATGACATCTTCGGACCTGATATCGCTGAGCGCACGCGAGGCGGTTGGACTTCTGCGGCGCGGCGACGTATCGCCGCGGGACCTGGTTGACGCCGCCGCCGACAGGATCGCGTCCGTCGATCCCAACGTCAATGCGGTGCCCACATTGTGCCTCGAAATGGCCCGCGAAGCGGCGGATAACATAACGCCGCCGGAACAGCCCGGGCCGGGCTGGTTGGCCGGATTGCCCATCCTGGTCAAGGACTTGAGCGATGTCGCCGGGGTCCGGACCACCTATGGTTCGCCCATATTCGCCGATCATGTGCCCGATCGCGATGATCTGATGGTCGCCCGGCTGAAGCGCAACGGTGCGATCGTCATGGGCAAGACCAACACACCGGAATTCGGTGCCGGCGCAAACACCTTCAACGAGGTCTTCGGCAAGACCCGCAATCCCTGGAACACGGACATGACCTGCGGTGGTTCGTCGGGCGGTGCGGCGGTAGCACTCGCGACCGGCATGACCTGGCTCGCGACCGGGTCTGATCTCGGCGGTTCGCTGCGGACGCCGGCGAGTTTTTGCTCCGTTGTCGGCATGCGACCCACGCCGGGGCGTGTCGCGACCGGGCCGGGCAGCGACCCTTTCCAGACATTGTCCGTAAACGGACCCATGGGGCGCAATGTGGCCGATATGGCGTTGATGCTCGACGCCGAGGCGGGGCTCGATCCCTACTATCCCCTGTCAATGCCGCCGCCGGAGACCTCGTTTGAAAGCGCCGCACTGAGCCCAGTCCTGCCCGGGCGAATCGGATTCTCGCCCGATCTGGGAATCGGTCCGGTCGACAAGGAAGTGGCCGACATCTGCCGCGCCGCGACGGAGAAACTCGCGAGCGCAGGCGCGACGGTCGAGGAATCCTGTCCGGATTTCTCCGGTGCACTGGATACGTTTCAGGTTTTGCGTGCGGCGTTGTTCGTGACCGGGCGGGCGACGCTGCTCGAAAATCATCGCGACAAGCTCAAGCCGGAGATGATCTGGAATATCGAGAAGGGCATGAAACTGACCGCCGGCGAGATCGGTCGCGCCCAGAATGAACGGGCCCGGCTGAGCGAGCGCGCGGCGAAATGGTTCGAAAGCCACGACGTGCTGGCCTGTCCGGTTGCCATCGTGCCGCCGTTCGATGTGGACATCCGCTATGTCGAGAGTGTCGGTGATCACCGCTTCGACAATTATGTCGACTGGCTCTATATCGTCGCGGCCATCACGCTGACGGGTTGTCCGGCCATATCGGTGCCGTGCGGGTTCACGTCGACCGGTTTGCCCGTCGGTCTGCAACTTGTCGCCCCTCCGCGCAGCGAGGCGGCGCTCCTGTCCATGGCGGCCGCGGCCGAGGAAATCTTCGGTCTGAGCGGCCAGCTGCCCATCGATCCCCGGCCCGGCGCCGCCTGAATCAAGCGGCGGTGTTGCGAAGCACCAGAGGTTTTATTGCAGTGAAGCATGGGCTTGATTCGCCATTTAGGGCTGGAATCGGCCATATTCCCGGGGAATAACAGTTAGTTACATTTTCGCCGACTAATCCTTGCGTTTAGGTATAGTGCGGTGCACCATGTTTTGCGTTGCACAATTATTTCAGGGGTTTCCCATATGTCGGTTGATGTTATTGAGCCGCTCGCAAAGCCGGCGGCGCCGGTCGTCGCGGATCCGATCGAAGAACTGAGCGGTTACTTTTTCGAGGACCTGGAGCCGGGCATGACCGCCGCCTATGCGCGCACGATCGGTCCCGCCGATCTGGTCATGTTCGCGGGAATTTCGGGCGATACCAATCCGATGCACCTGAACGAGGAATATGCTGGACGGACGATGTTCGAGGGCACCATCGCCCACGGCATGCTGTGTTCGAGCTTCATTTCTACCGTCGTGGGAACCCGCCTGCCGGGACCGGGCTGCGTCTATATCAGCCAGTCCCTCAAATTCAAGGCGCCGGTCCGTCCCGGTGACACCGTCACGGCGCGGGCAACCGTGATCGATCTCAACCCGGCGAAGGGTCGGGTCACGCTGGAAACCGTGTGCACGGTCGGGGACACGGTCGTGATCTCGGGCGAGGCGGAAGTGCTGGTGCCGCGCCGGAACAAGAACGGCGCCTGAGCCGCTTTGACCGGGCGGTGACCCCGTCACGCGCGCGCACTGCGCGCGGTCGGGCTTGATCGACGCCCGGTCGGCGCGTAAATCCCGCCCATGCGGATTTTCAGACATGTGGGCGACCTGCCGGATACTGCCAAGGGCGCGGTTGTCGCCATCGGCAATTTCGACGGGTTGCATCGCGGCCACCAACAGGTGATCGCGACCGCGCGCGACATCGCGCGCACCCAGTCGCGGCAATTCGGTGTCCTGACATTCGAGCCGCATCCGCGTGCCTTTTTTGGTCGGGTCGATACGCCGTTTCGCCTGACGCCATTTCGCATCAAGGTTCGTGAGCTGCAGGTTCTCGGGGTCGATTTGCTGTTCGCCCTGCGCTTCAACACGGCCCTGTCCCGGCGCACAGCAGAGAATTTCCTCACCGAACTGCTGCATCGCGGCATCGCGCCGGCCCATGTCGTCGTCGGCTACAATTTCAAATACGGCGCGGGCCGGGACGGCGACTTCGATCTGCTCGCGGCCCGCGGTCGCGAGTTGGGCTTCGACGTGACCTGCGTCGAGCCGGCCCGGGACGAGGTGAATGAGGTCTATTCGTCCACATTGATCCGGAAATATCTGACCAACGGGCAGCCGCAGCGTGCGGCGGCGTTGCTGGGGCATCTCTGGGAGGTCGAGGGCCGGGTCGGCACGGGCCGCCAGTTGGGTCGCACCATCGGTTTTCCGACGGCCAATGTCGATCTGGGCGAGGCGATCCGTCCGGCGCGCGGGGTGTATTCGATCCGGGGTGGCGTACGCGACGGGGAGACGATCCGCTGGTATGACGGGGTCGCGAATGTCGGCGTGCGGCCGACGGTCGATGGCGAGACGCTGGTCCTCGAAGCACATCTGTTCGATTTCGACGCGGATATCTACGGGCGTTATCTGCGCGTGGCCTTCGTGGACTTTCTGCGGGCGGAGCAGAAATTCGATGGAATCGACGCCCTGAAGACGCAGATTGCCGAGGATTCACGCCAGGCGCGCGAATTGTTGCAGGCGCGCGCGCTCGGCGCGGGTGATTTTATCGGCGAGGATATGTAAAACACCGGATGTCCGGCTGTTGCCGTCACGTGTGTGCCGCTCTATAAGCCGCCCGGTCGCCTGGGAACAAAACATGGCCATTGATTACAAGGACACCGTCTTCCTTCCGAAGACCGAATTTCCGATGCGCGCCGGGTTGGCGAAGAAGGAACCCGCGCTGCTCGCCCGTTGGGCTGAGCTCGATCTGTTCGCGCGCCAGCGTGCCGCATCGGCCGGCCGCCCGCCATTCGTCCTGCATGACGGCCCGCCCTACGCGAACGGCCATCTGCATATCGGTCATGCACTCAACAAGATCCTGAAGGACGTGATCAGCCGGTCCCAGCAAATGATGGGCAAGGATTCCAACTACGTCCCCGGCTGGGACTGTCATGGCCTGCCCATCGAGTGGAAGATCGAGGAACAGTATCGCGCGGAGGGCCGGAACAAGGACGATGTACCGATCCTCGAGTTCCGCAAGGAATGCCGCGAGTTCGCCGAGAACTGGGTCGGCATCCAGTCGGCGGAGTTTCAGCGGCTCGGCGTGATCGGCAATTGGGACCAGCCCTACACGACCATGGCGTTCGCCGCCGAGGCCCAGATCGCCCGCGAGATTTCGAAATTCGCGATGAATGGCGGCCTGTATCGCGGCGCCCGTCCGGTGCTCTGGTCGGTGGTCGAGAAGACCGCGTTGGCGGATGCCGAGGTCGAATATGAGGACCATGTCTCGCCGTCGATCTATGTGCGCTTTCCGGTGACGTCGCCGGCGGACCCGGCACTCGACGGCGCGGCGATCGTGATCTGGACGACGACCCCCTGGACCATACCGGGAAACCGGGCAATCGCGGTGGGTGCCGATCTCGAGTATGTGCGCGTCACGGTGCACGAGGTCAGCGAGAAGAGCCGCGTTCAGGTCGGCGACGAACTGGTCATGGCCGATGCCCTGCGCGAGACCGCGTGCAAGGAAATGGGCATCGAGGCGTGCGCGGAAACTGCCCGCATCAAGGGTGCTGCCATCATCGGCAGCGTGTGCGCCCATCCGCTTGCCGCCAAGGGCTTCGACCATGAGGTGCCCGTCTACGAGGCCGATTTCGTCACCACCGAACAGGGCACCGGTTTCGTTCACATCGCGCCGAGCCATGGCGAGGACGATTTCCATCTGGGCCGTGCCTACGGCCTGCCCGTCCCCGATATGGTGGACGCGGCCGGCTGCTATTTCGACCATGTGCCGCTGTTTGCCGGTATGGCCGTCCTCACTGCCGATGGCGAAGAAGGCGAGGCCAACGGTGCGGTGATGAGCGTTCTCGAAGGCGAGAACGCGCTGCTGGGCCGGCGCCGGCTGGAGCACTCTTATCCCCATTCATGGCGCTCGAAGGCGCCGCTGATCTTCCGCAACACGTCCCAATGGTTCATCTCCATGGAGACGAACGATCTGCGCGACAAGGCCCTGACCGCGATCGGCGAGACCCGGTTTGTCCCGGCGGCCGGACAGACCCGGCTGCGCTCGATGATCGAGAGCCGGCCCGACTGGTGCATCTCGCGCCAGCGCGCATGGGGTGTGCCGATCCCGGTCTTCGTGCACAAGCAGACCGGTGAATTGTTGCGTGATCAGGCGGTGTTTGACCGTATCGCCGAAGCCTTCGAGGCCGAAGGCGGCGACGCCTGGTTCGCGAGCGACCCATCGCGGTTTCTCAGAAACGAATACGACGCCGATGACTATGAACAGGTCCGCGATATCGTCGATGTCTGGTTCGATTCGGGCTCGACCCACGCCTTTGTGCTCGAGGAACGCGATGACCTGCAGTGGCCGGCGTCGCTGTATCTCGAAGGCTCCGATCAACATCGCGGCTGGTTTCATTCGTCGTTGCTGGAATCCTGCGGCACGCGGGGCCGTGCACCTTATGATGCGGTGCTGACCCACGGCTTCGTCATGGCCGAGGACGGCCGCAAGATGTCGAAATCCCGCGGCACCGATGTCTCACCCCAGGACACGGTCGAGAGCCTCGGTGCGGACATCCTGCGCGTCTGGGTTGTCGGTTCCGACTATTCGGAAGATCTACGGCTGGGGCCGGAAATCCTGAAGCATCAGGCCGATCTGTACCGGCGCATCCGCAACACGCTGCGGTTCCTGCTGGGGAACCTGGACGGATTCGACGAAAGCGAACGTGTGCCCCGCGCCGAGATGCCCGAGCTGGAGCGCTGGGTCCTTCACCGCATCCACGAGATGGACGCGCTGGTTCGCCAGACGACGGACGGTTTCGAATTTCACACCCAGTGGACGGCGCTGCACAATTTCTGTGCCGTCGAGCTTTCGGCATTCTTCTTCGATATCCGCAAGGATGCACTTTATTGCGATGCCGGGGACAGCCTGCGCCGCCGGGCGGCGCGCACGGTGCTGGACGCCCTGTTCTCGCATCTGACCGCCTGGCTGGCACCGATCCTGTGCTTCACGGCGGAAGAGGCGTGGCTTTCGCGCCGCGGCGAAGGCGATGCCGAATCGGTGCACTTGCGAACTTTCCCGGAGGTCCCGGCGGACTGGCGCGATGACGCGCTGGCTGCGAAATGGGAGAAAATCCGGACCCTGCGCCGCGTCGTCACCGGCGCGCTGGAGATCGAGCGCGCCGAGAAACGCATCGGCTCGAGCCTGCAGGCCGCACCGACAGTTTATGCCGACGCGGAAACCGTTGCCGCCATGGCGGGGCTCGATCTGGCGGAAATTTCAATCACCTCGGGCGGGACACTGATCGAAGGCGACGTGCCGGCGGCGGCATTCCGTTTGCCGGAGGTGGACGCGATCGGTGTGTCACCGGGTCTCGCCGAGGGCGAGAAATGTGCCCGTTGCTGGCAGGTCCTCCCCGATGTGGGCGCGCATGCCCATCCGGATGTTTGCGGCCGCTGTGCGGCGGCGATCGACGGGCGACAGGAGGCCGCCGAGTAGGCGGGGGCGTTGATGCAGCGGTGGGCCTTGCTCTTTGTTGGTGTGCTGATCGCCGTCGATCAAATTTCAAAACGCGTGATGCTGGGTCTCGTCTTCGACCCGCCGTCGATTATCCCGGTCACATCGTTTTTCAATCTCGTCCCGGTCTGGAACCGCGGCATCAGTTTCGGGCTGCTGGGCGGTGCCGAGACGTCCCGCTGGATTCTGGTGGCACTCGCGCTCGTGATTGTCGGCTTCCTCTTCATCTGGCTGGCGCGCGCGGGGCAGGGGGTCATTCGATTCGCACTTCTCCTGGTCATCGGTGGTGCGTTGAGCAACGTGATCGACCGGGTGGTCTACGGTGCGGTCGTGGATTTTATCGACATCCACGGGTTCGGCTGGCACTGGCCGGCGTTCAACCTGGCCGATATGGTGATTGTGCTCGGGACCGCGCTGTTGTTGTACGATGGCTTGTTCGGATCTCCGCGTTCGCTAAAATAGTGCTAGGTTTGAAACCGGTAACGGTCCGCACTGAGACCCAGGCAATGGTTTGATGCATATGACGGGCAAAACTGACAATCCCACGCGCGCAGACGGCAATGTCCGCATGCCGCGCGGCACCGTTCTGCTGGTGATTGCCGCTCTCACGCTGGCCGCATGCGGTGATTCGACCAAGCGGGTGCTCGGGCTCCAGCGCACGGCGCCGGATGAGTTCGCCGTCGCCCCGCGTGCACCGTTGTCGCAGCCGCCCGATTTTCGCCTTCGTCCGCCGCGCCCCGGCGCCGAGGACCTGACCACCGTTTCGGCCCGTGAGCAGGCACGCCAGGCGGTATTCCGCGGCGACGACGAGGAGCGCGCTGCGCGCGGTAATGACGGGCCGGCTGCACAGCCTGCGCCGCGCGAGGGTGTGGCGCGCGCGACGACGGGCGAATCTGCCTTCCTGTCGCGCGCCGGTGCGCTGGAAACCGATCCGCTGGTCCGTTCGCAGATCGACCGGGAAAGCTCGATTCTGGCGGATGAAAACCAGAACTTCGTCCGCGAGCTGCTGGGCCTGAAGCAGGATCCGGTGGATGAAGAGGTGGATGCCGCCTCCGAGGCGCGTCGGCTGCGGGAGAACCAGGCGCTGGGTGTTCCGCCCAGCGAAGGCGAGACGCCGACCATATCGCGTACGCGGAACAGCCTGTTCGACATCTTCTAGGCTCCGGGCCGCCCTAATTACGCCAAATGTCGCGCTATTGTGACTGCATTGCCGGTATACGACGTTGCAGGTGACCAAACTTGCGCCATATCTGGTGTCGGTACATTGGCGCTTTGAATGAGGACGGAACTGATGACGTGGAAGCTGTATTCGCGAGCCTTTCGTGCCCCGCTGTTGCGCGCGCTGTTGCCGATGGTTTTCCTGGTGCCGTTCGCGGGCGCGGCCCACGCGCAGGTCTTCAATCCGACGACCTTCGAGCTCGACAACGGCATGCAGATTGTCGTGATCGAAAACCATCGCGCACCGGTTGTCACGCATATGGTCTGGTACAAGGTCGGCGCGGCGGACGAGCCGGCTGGCAAGTCCGGGATTGCCCACTATCTCGAACATCTGATGTTCAAGGGGACGGAGACCCGCGCGCCGGGTGAATTCTCCCAGATCATCGCCAATCTGGGCGGCCGCGAGAACGCGTTTACATCGCAAGACTATACCGGCTACTTCCAGACCATCGCGCCCCGGCATCTCGGGCTGATGATGGAGCTGGAAGCGGACCGCATGACCGGGTTGGTTCTGACCGATGAGATCATCGAGCCCGAACGCCGTGTCATCCTTGAAGAACGCCGGTCGCGAACCGAAAACAACCCCCGCTCGCTCCTGTCCGAACAGGTTGCGGCGGCGACCTATCTCAACCATCCCTACCGCTTGCCGGTGATCGGCTGGGCGCATGAAATCGAGGGTCTGTCACGCGCCGATCTCGAATCGTTCTACGAGACCTGGTATGCGCCCAACAACGCGGTTCTGGTTGTATCCGGGGATGTCGATCCGGCCGAAGTCTTGCGGCTCGCACAGGAGACGTACGGCAAAATCGAAGCCAAATCCCTGCCGCCGCGTTTTCGGCCTGTTGAACCGCCGCAGCTTGCGCCGCGCGAGGTGGTAATGCGCGATGCGAGGGTGGATCAGCCCGCCTGGTCGCGCCGCTATCTCGCCCCCAGCTATGTCGCCGGCGACACCGAGCATGCCTATGCGCTCGAACTGCTTGCGGAAATCATCGGCGGCGGCGCGACGGGACGGATTTACCGGTCGATTGTTGTCGACCAGGCGCTGGCCGCGTCCGCCGGGGCCTGGTACTCGCCCGGTGACCTCGACCTCACGACATTCGGTGTCTGGTTCAGCCCGCGGCCCGGCATAGCGGTCGACACGGTGCGCGACGCCATGGACAATCAGATTGCGAACCTGGTCAAGGACGGCATCACGGCCGATGAGCTCGAGCGGGCGAAGCAGCGCCTTATCGACAGCGCGATCTTCGCGCGCGACAGCGTTCGGGGTCCTGCGCGTGTTCTGGGTGCGGCCCTGGCCTCGGGGCAGACGGTGACCGATGTCGAGGCCTGGCCCGACCGGATTCGTGCGGTCACGGTGGAGCAGGTCGATGCGGCTGCCCGCGAAGTATTCAATGCGAACCGGTCCACCACCGGCGTGTTGCTGCCGGCCGAAGGAGACAGCCGAACATGATGCCCGCCCTGAAACGCGCGCCCGGCGCGGCGCTGCTGGCGCTTGCCCTGGTTCTGGTACCCGCCGCAGCCAAGGCCTTCGATATTCAGCGGGTGATCAGCCCCGGCGGCATTGAAGCCTGGCTGGTCGAAGACCATTCGTTGCCGATTGTCTCGGTTCGGTTCCTGTTTCCCGGAGGTGCCGCGACGGACCCGGCCGGCAAGGCGGGACTGGCCAACATGGTGTCAGGGTTGCTCGACGAAGGCGCCGGTGAGCTCGATTCGCAGGTTTTCCAGGGCCGGTTGGCGGACCAGTCGATCTCTCTTTCATTTTCCGCCTCGCTCGACGGTTTTTCGGGCCGCATGAAAACCCTGACCCGCAATCGCGAAGAAGCGTTCGACCTGTTGCGGTTGGCGCTGACGGCCCCGCGTTTCGATGCGTCCGCCGTGGCGCGCATCCGGGCCCAGATTCTCACCGGACTCGCGGCGGGTGCGAACAATCCCAACCGGATCGCGCAGCAGACATTCCGCGAGACCGTTTTCGGGGATCATCCCTACAGCCGGCCGGTCACCGGGACACTTGAGAGCGTCGGCGCGATCACCGAGACGGATCTGCGGACGTTCGTGGCGCGCCGGCTGGCGCGCGGCGAGCTCATCGTCGGCGTGGTGGGCGACGTGACGGCGGCTGAACTGGGTACCCTTCTCGACACAACCTTCGGCGAATTGCCGGAGCGTGCGGAGGCGTTCACGATACCGCAGGCCGAGACCGGCGGTGCGGGTGAGGTGATCGTCGTCGAACGTGACAATCCGCAAAGCCGGGTCGTGTTCGGCCATCGCGGGGTGGCGCGGGATGATCCCGATTACTACGCCGCTTTGGTGCTGAACCATGTGCTGGGCGGCGGCAGTTTCACGTCCCGGCTCTATGGCGAGGTGCGCGAGAAGCGCGGGCTGGCCTACTCTGTGTTCAGTTACCTGCTGCCGCTCGAGAATGCCGCACTTTGGATGGGTGGTGCGGGAACCGAGAATGGCGCCGTGGCCCAATCGATCGACCTGATCCGGGGACAGTGGGAAAATGTGCAGGAATTTGCCATCTCCCAGGATGAGCTGGACCGGGCGAAGGCCAACCTGATCGGGTCGTTCGGATTGCGGTTCGACAATACAGGCTCCATCGCCGGGACCCTGGTCGCGGTGCAGTTCCGTGATCTGGGGATCGATTATCTCAATCGGCGCAATGACTTGATAGAGGCCGTCCAGCTCGATGATATCCGTCGGGTCGCGGAACGGATTCTCGACCCGGCCGCGCTCACCGTGGTGGTGGTCGGCAAACCCGTGGGGCTCACGGCGACGCGGACCGTGACCGACGGGGGTTAGCCGGAGGTCGGGCGTTCTCCGACTCGCCCGATTTGTCCACAATATGCGGCATTGCCGTCGGTCCGGCGGTGGTCGCAGACTGCCGGTCCGGGCGTGGACACGGAACCCGAATGCCAGAAATCTACACTCAGAATGTCAGCGGCTGCTTGGCCAGCTCGATCGGCGATGACGGCCTGACCGGCGACGCGCTGGAAATGGCGCGCGCGGCGGCGTGGGATGTCTGGAGCGCGATGCGCGCCGACATCAACGAAGGCGGGTTCCCGGCGGTTTCGATCGCGCAGCAATCCGATGATCTCGCGGCTGTCCGGGATGCGGTGACGCGGCTGTCGACCCATTGTGACACCGTGGCCGTGATCGGCGTGGGCGGCTCCAGCCTCGGCGCAGAGGCGCTTTGTGCGTTGGCCCTGACCCCGCCGGTCGATGTCCGGTTTCTGAACAATCCCGACCCCCGAACCGTGGCGCGCTTCGTTGCCGGCGTCGATCTGTCCCGTGCCGGCCTCGTCATGGTGTCGAAGTCCGGCGGCACGGCGGAAACGCTGGCGCTCGCGATGACCCTGATGCCGACCCTGATCGCAGCGCGCGGCGACGATGCGGTCGCGAATTACGGCGTCGTCATCGCCGAACCGGGGGACAACCCGATACGCCGGTTGGCCGCGCTCTGGGATGCGCCCGTGATCGACCATCCCGTCGATATCGGGGGCCGGTATTCCGCGCTCAGCGCTGTCGGGTTGTTGCCCGCGGCGCTCGCGGGACTGGATATCGCCGCGATCCGCGCCGGCGCGGTCGAGGCGCTGGGCCTGAACCTCGCGGGAGAGGCCATAGACGATGTGCCGGCTGCGCTTGGCGCGGCCGTCTCGCTGGCGCTCCTGCAAAGCCAGGGCGCGCGCATGAGCGTGCTGATGCCCTACGCGGATGCGCTCGCGCCGTTCGCACGCTGGTATCGCCAGCTCTGGGCCGAGAGCGTGGGCAAGAACGGCCACGGGACCACACCCATAGATGCGCTCGGTGCGGTCGATCAGCACAGCCAGCTCCAGCTCTATCTCGACGGCCCCAAGGACAAGATGTTCACCATCGTGACCCAGCAATTGGCCGGCCGCGGAGAACGCGTGTCGCCGGAACTGGCGACTCATGCCGGGGCCGCGTATCTGGCCGGACAGACGACAGGCGATCTGCTGGCGGCGGAACAGGAGGCGACGATCGAGAGCCTGGGTGCCCATGGCCGCCCGGTGCGGCGGATCGAGGTCGGGCGTGTCGACGAGGCTGCCCTGGGTGCCCTGATGGTCCATTTCATGCTCGAGACGGTAACGGCATCCTTCATGATGGGGGTCGATCCCTTCGATCAGCCGGCGGTCGACGACGGCAAGGAACGCGCGCGCCAGCGCCTCGCCGACGCGGCGGGCGCCGCCGGAGGGGCGACGTGACCATCCGGCGCCTGCCCGAAACCATCGTCAATCAGATCGCCGCGGGTGAGGTGATCGAACGCCCGGCCTCGGCCGTGAAGGAACTGGTCGAAAACGCCATCGATGCCGGCGCACGCCGCATCGATGTGGTGCTGCGCGATGGCGGCCGGACCTTGATTGCGGTCACGGATGACGGCGGCGGCATGACGGCAGACGAGCTCGGCCTCGCGGTCGAGCGCCACGCGACATCGAAGCTGCCGGACAACGATCTGACCCATATCGCGACCCTCGGGTTTCGCGGCGAGGCGCTGCCGTCGATCGGCTCGGTCAGCCGTTTGTCGATCGCGTCGCGCGTGGCGGGGGGCGATGGCTGGCAGATCCGCGTGGAGGGCGGTCGTGTCCACGCGGTGCAGCCGGCGCCCCTGACGGCGGGCACCCGGGTCGAGGTTCGGGATCTGTTCTATGCGACACCCGCCCGGCTGAAATTCCTGAAAACCGAGCGCACGGAGATGGATCATGCCGTCGATACGGTGCAGCGGCTCGCCATGGCCCATCCGGCGATCGGTTTCACGATTGGCGACGGCGAACGCGAACGCTTCGCCAGCGCCGCGACAGAAGACCTCGGCGGCAGCGAGGGCGCGCTCCTGCGCCGTCTGTCGGATGTGATGGGGCGGGACTTCGCCGACAACGCTCTGCCGATCGATGCGGCGCGCGAGACGGTCCGTCTGACCGGCCATGCCGGCCTGCCGACCCTCAATCGCAACACGACCAAGCACCAGTATCTCTTCGTGAATGGCCGACCCGTGCGCGACCGGTTGCTGACCGGTGCCGTGCGCGGTGCGTACCAGGATTTTCTCGCCCGCGGGCGCCATCCGCTGGTGGCGCTGTTCGTGGAGATCGACCCGGAGCTGGTCGATGTAAATGTCCACCCGGCGAAGGCCGAGGTCAGGTTTCGCGATCCCGGTGTGGTTCGGGGGTTGATCGTGGGCGGGTTGCGGCACGCGCTGGCGGCGGCCGGGCACAGGGCGTCGACAACGGTCGCCGATGCCGCGCTGGGCGCCTTTCGTCCGGGCGGCGCGGCGGGGCTGCCGCCGACGGGATATGGCGCGGGACGCGGGTTCGGGAGCGGGCATGGTGGCGGCAGGGTGCCGCAGGGATTGGCCGAAGCAGCCGCGGCATACTTCGCCCCCCAGAATCCGGCGAACGCGGCCGGGATTCCCGGGCTCGAATCGGCGCCTGCTTCGGCGGCACTCGAACCCGATGTCGCATCCCCCGATGCGGACTACCCGCTGGGTGCGGCGCAGGCCCAGCTCCATGAGACCTATATCGTGTCCCAGACCGGCAACGGCCTGGTGATTGTGGATCAGCACGCGGCCCATGAACGGCTCGTCTATGAACGCATGAAGGCCGCGCTCGCAAATGGCGGTGTGACGCGCCAGGGGTTGCTGCTGCCCGAGGTTATCGACCTGGATGAGGCGGCGGCGGAACGACTCTCGGATCGCGCCGAAGAATTGGCCGAGCTTGGTCTGGTGCTGGAGAAGTTCGGGACGGGCGCGATCGTCGTTCGCGAGGTGCCGGCGCTGCTGGGCCAGTCGGATGTGGCCGGGTTGATTCGCGACCTGGCGGATGACCTGTCGGAGATCGGCGCGGCGCATACCCTCAAGGAGCGGCTCGACGATGTCTGCGGCACCATGGCCTGTCACGGCAGTGTCCGCGCGGGACGCCGGCTCAATCGCGACGAAATGAACGCGCTGCTGCGCGAGATGGAAGTGACCCCCCATGCGGGCCAGTGCAATCATGGCCGCCCGACCTATGTCGAGCTGAACCTGGCCGATATCGAGCGCCTGTTCGGGCGTCGCTGAACTAGCCTTCCCAGATCACAAAATGCAGCGACGTGTCGCCGTAGCTGCGCATGTCGACCATCTCGAAGCCGGGGCCGCAGTCGATCTCCGTGCCGCGCCGCGTCTCGATGACGATCAACCCGCCCGGTGCGATCCACCCGCTTGCGGCGAGCGCGGCCGGGGCCGTTTGCGCGACGTCGCTGTCATAGGGCGGGTCCAGAAAGACGATATCGCAGGGGGTGCCCGCCGGCGGTTTGGTGGCGTCTCCTGTCCGGTGCACATCGGCGCGGTCGCCGAGCCCCAGTGCGTCGAGATTAGCGCCGATCTGGACCCGGGCCGGGCGATCGGTATCGAAGAACACGGCGCGTGCCGCGCCACGCGACAGCGCCTCGATGCCCAGCGCGCCTGAGCCGGCACAGGCATCGAGTATGCGCGCGTCCGGGAGGCCGGGCGTATCACCGATGCCGCTGGTGAGAATGCTGAACAGGGCCTCGCGGACCCGGTCCCCGGTCGGCCGTGCGTCCGATCCGGGGGGGATTTCGATCCGCCGGCCGCGATGGCTGCCGCCGATAATACGGAGTCTTCCCGGCTGCGATCTCACGCCCGTGGCACCTGTTCCGCGATCACCTTGGCGGAAACTTCCTCGACATGCCCGCGCGGCAGCTTGCCGAGCTGGAAGGGGCCGTAGCCGGTCCGGATCAGCCGGTTCACCGTATAGCCCAGATGTTCCATCAGCCGGCGCACCTCGCGATTCTTGCCTTCGCGGATGTTGATTGTCAGCCAGGCATTGCTGCCCACCTGTCTTTCCAGCGTGGCCTTGGCAGGACGAAAATGCGTGCCGTCGATCTCCACGCCGCGTTCCAGCCGGGCCAGCGATTTGTCCTCGATCCGGCCATAGACCCGCACGCGGTACTGGCGAAGCCACCCGGTCGACGGCAGTTCCAGGCGCCGCGCGAGCTCGCCGTCATTGGTCAGCAACAGCAGGCCTTCCGAATTCATGTCCAAACGGCCCACGGGCTTGGCGTTGGCGAGTTCGGGTGGCAGCGCGTCGAAAATTGTCGGCCGGCCCTCGGGGTCGCGGTGGGTCGTCAGCCGGCCCTGGGGTTTGTGATAACGCCACAGGCGAGCCACATCGCGGGCGGGCAGCGGTTTGCCGTCGATCCGGATGTCGGCATCGATGGCGACATTGAGCGCGGGTGAATCGACGGGCTTGCCATCGAGTGTGACCCGGCCATCGTTGATCCAACGCTCGGCCTCGCGGCGCGAGGATACGCCGGCCCGTGCAATGACCTTGGCGATTCGCTCGCCCTTTGGTGCGTCGGAATTCATGCTCTGCCGCCGTACATGACTGCCATTGGGGATTGTCTGCGATCTAGCGATCGCATGCGTCTATGAAGGCTCGAAAGATCGCGCCGTCACCCGCCGAGACGTTGTACTCGGGATGCCACTGAACCCCCAGACAGAATCGCGTATCGATGGCCTCGATGCCCTCGATCACCCCGTCGGGTGCGACGGCGTTGATGATAATGCGGTCGGATGCATCCTTGACGGCCTGATGGTGGGCGCTGTTCACCTCGAGCGAATCGGCACCGACGATCCGGTGCAGCAATGTTCCGGGCAGTACCGAAACACTATGTCCCGGCTCATCGCGCGGGTTGGGTTGTTCGTGGGCCAGAGCTTCGGGAATTTCATCGGGGATATGCTGGATCAGTGTGCCGCCCAGGGCGACGTGCAGGAGCTGCTGGCCGCCGCAGATCCCCAGCAGGGGCATATCACGCGCCAGCGCGCCGCGGGTGGTGGCGAGCTCGAATGCCGTACGGCGATCCTTGGTGACCACGGTCGGGTGGCGTTCGCCCGCACCGAAGATC